>NZ_WXWS01000151.1:0-12508 GCF_009904715.1 Vibrio sp. V42_P2S4T144
GCGTAGCACCATCTATTGATTGGCAAAATTCACAAAATTTATCCAAAGTGGATTGGCAATGGCCGCACCCACAAAAATTCGAACTATTAGGTATCGAGACTCTTGGGTATAAAGGCGACACTTTGTTCCCCATGACGCTGCACGTCGAAGACATGTCCAAACCTGTCACGATTGATGCGGTACTGACACTTTCTTCTTGTACGACGATTTGTGTGCTGACCGACTATCAAATTCAATTGACGTTCTTGCCTTCTGATCTAAAAGTCGATGAAGACGTGATGTTCAGTTACGCTCAAGCAGTGAGTAACGTGCCGCAGCCATCGCCGTTTATTGATGTTACTCAGGCGAGTTGGGATGCGAACCAATCGAAACTACAAATCAAGCTACAGAACAGTCAGGGTTGGCAACAACCACAAGTGCTGGTGGATGGTGTCGATGAAGCAACGCGAGACTATAGCTTCAAGCTTGAAGGAATGCATCCAGAAGGAAACATCGTCACCGCGAGCTATATCGTTGATACTTGGCTGGGCGATGTGGAGTTAGATGGTCAGTCGCTGTTTGTGACCATCAAAGACACCAATTTACTAGCAGAAGAAACCACTCAAGCAACTGCTGAGGCAATAGTTGAACCGCTGCCGAGCACGTCTCTAACGAGTGTTTTTCTATTCGCGTTGCTCGGCGGTTTAATTCTTAACATTATGCCTTGCGTTCTTCCGGTTTTGGGGATGAAGCTAAGTAGTATTGTTGCCGCTCAAGGTATCGAGCGTCGTCAAATTCGCGCTCAGTTTGTTGCCTCGTCACTTGGTATATTAACGTCGTTCTGGATTCTCGCTGGTTTTATTTTGGTGCTCAAGCTAACAGGTAATGCCATTGGTTGGGGCGTGCAATTTCAAAGCCCCTGGTTCTTAGGTTTGATGGTGTTGGTCACCACTTTGTTTGGGGCCAATATGCTGGGGCTGTTTGAAGTCCGTCTATCATCGGGTACCAATACATGGCTGGCCTCGAAAGGTGACAACTCGTTAGCTGGACACTATGTGCAAGGGATGTTTGCAACCTTGCTTGCTACGCCGTGTTCTGCGCCTTTCCTAGGAACGGCCGTGGCGTTTGCCTTGGGTGCCGACGTATTAACGTTATTTGCAACCTTTACAGCATTAGCATTGGGTATGGCACTGCCTTGGCTCTTAGTCGCTGTGTTTCCAAATATCGCGCTGAAACTACCAAAGCCTGGCTCGTGGATGAATGTCGTTAAAATAGCGTTTGGCATAATGATGCTGGCAACCAGCGTTTGGCTACTTTCATTAATGGCAAATCATGTACCTATGTTATGGATTGCACTCATCGCTGTGGTTGCTTTTGTTGTAATGATGGCAAGAGTTAAGAAAGTGTATGGTGAGAAAGCGCTTGCTGTATCCGGAACTGCGTCATTAGTGTTGATAGCTGGTGGCCTGTTACTTGGTAGTGTCACTGCCGACCAATGGGCGACACCGCTTCCTGAGGACTTAGCGTGGCAGAAGCTTTCTAACTCGGCGATTGAAGATCACGTCAATAATGGGCGAGTGGTGTTTGTGGATGTCACTGCGGATTGGTGTGTCACGTGTAAAGCGAACAAGATCGGTGTGATCTGGCAAGATCCTGTCTACTCATTGCTGCAAAGCCCTAATGTAGCGACGTTAAAAGGGGATTGGACACATCCGGACGGCTCGGTAACTGACTTTTTACGAGCTCATGGGCGTTACGGTGTGCCGTTTAACATCGTCTATGGCCCGGCAGCGCCGCAAGGTATCCCGTTACCTGTGATTCTGACTGATGATGTTGTTTTAAGTGCGGTGAAGCAAGCGAGTGGGGGAGCTATTCAATGAGTTCGACAAAGCGGCGTAGAACATTCCGATATTGGCTCGTTCAAATCGTACAGATGGTGCTCATTGTCACCGTCATTTCCATCGCGATGGATTGGTATCGCACTAAAGATATTCCTAAACAGGAGTCACCACCATTGAGCTCAGTCTTGAGCGATGGCGAACACTTCGATGCAATCGCGCAAAGTTATGAACAACCTGTCGTTGTTTATTTTTGGGCGACTTGGTGTCCCGCTTGTAAATTTGTAAGCCCAAGCGTGAGTTGGCTGAGTGATGACTACACCGTAGTTGGCGTTTCTGGATCGTCGGGACCGAATGAGCGTGTGGCGCAGTTTATGAGGGCAAAAGAATATCGTTTCGAAAACATAAACGATCCTTCAAGCGATATTATGCGCGAATGGAAAATTAGCGTGACCCCAACCATTTATGTTTTAAGAAATGGTGAAACTTCCTCTGTCACAACTGGCGTTACCACTCCGATAGGAATACTAGCGAGAATTTGGTTAGCTCGATAACGCTATAAAAATCCGATATTCAAAATATTGAGTATCGGATTTTTTTGTTGTCCTAAACAACCAGTCGGTCACATACCATAAAGAACTAGTTAACCAATAAGTGTCTAGATGCTTATTGCGTGCTACATTCGAGCATCGTTCTGGTTATCAAGGAGGAAACGATGAACGTAGCAAAAATGTATGATGATGTGTCGGATCGTTATCAAAAGTTGGTGGATGACAGTCACTACGTCGGTCCACGTTGGATTTCTGAGAAGTTAAAAACCTTTCCCATCGAGCAAGGCTCGGTTCTCGACCTAGCCTGTGCGACTGGCAGTATCGGCCATGTCGTAAAAAGTCACTATCCAGAACTCGCCATCCATGGCTTAGACATCTCGTCCAAAATGGTTGATAAAGCGCGCCAAACTAACCTCTATCAAAGCGTCGCGGTTCATAATCTCGATGAGCCATTTTCCCTTTTGTTTGAACAAACCTTCGACCTTATCACCGCACTTGGTTTTACTGAGTTTCTAGCAGAGCCTCAACAACTTCTGGAGTGCATTTCGCATAAGCTAACTGCGAATGGACGATGTTTTATCAGCTTTCAATACCACGATCCGGATGGACAAGATTTGCCTCGAAATACTTATAGTGGATCGGTCGTGCATACGGCATATACCGAAAGTGAAGTTGAGCAACTCTGTCAGCAAGCGGGGTTGGAAGTGGTTTCCCTAGAAAATGTGATTGGTTACGTATCTGGTGTTGGTTATGTGTGTCGATACTTGATGCTAGAGCTGAAAAAGTCACACCGCTGAAATAAGTAACAAACAAGGATTGTTTTTGAAAACACAAGATTTAACCGAGTTCGGGTCTGGCATTGAATACGATGCTCAATACGACCAGCATTACCATCACGACATTGCTTTTATCACAAGGTTAATCGAAGAAACCAATGCTCGAAGTGTACTGGATGTCTGTTGTGGTTCCGGCATTGTCACGATTCCAGTCTCTGAGCAACTCAACGAAGCCATTGGCATTGATATTTCTGAAGGGATGCTCAAACACGCAAAGGACAAAGCCAAAAGCAGGAGTAACTTGCGTTTTCTTCATCTCGACGCAACCCAGTTTTCGTTAGGTAAGAAGTTTGACCTAGCCATAATGACAGGGAATGCATTCCAAGCCTTTTTAAGTGATGAGATGCTAGCAGGTGCACTGAGCTCAATATCAAGACACCTCGAAAAAGGTGGGCGATTTGTCTTCGATACGCGGTTACCAACGCCAGAGAATCTAGAACTGGATAATGAGATGGCACTGTGGCAAACCTATGTTTCTCCAACCTATGGTGAAGTGAATTATTTAGGTATGAAGGCCGAGTATGACTTGCAAACATCCATCATGTATTTGAAGAAAGAGCGCCATTTTGAAGGTGGAACGATTGAGTATTCCAGCATTGATTTAAAATATCGTCCGCTGGAAGACATAGAGGTTTTCCTTGAACAAGCGGGATTCAGAATCATAGAGAAGTACCAGTCTTGGTCAGCGCAAGCATTTGAGGCGAATGCCAACTCGCTTGTCTGTGTGGCTAAGAAAATATAAATCAATGTTGAGGGATACAATGCAAGGATTTCAAATTACTACGTCGTTAGATGACATGGATTTAGACGTTATCTACGAGTTCATTTCAAACAGTTACTGGGGAAAGGGCATTCCAAGAGAACGCCTTGAGAAGTCATTGCGCCATTCGTTCTGTTTCGCGGTTTTGGATGATGAAAATCAACTCGTTGCTTTTGCTCGGTTAATTACCGATCGTACCACGTTTGCGTACCTTGCCGATGTGTTTGTTATGGAGGTACACCGTGGTAAAGGCATCAGTAAGTGGTTGATCTCAGAAATTGTTGCTCATCCAGAACTACAAGGCTTACGCCGTATGATGCTTGCAACCCGCGATGCTCATGGGTTGTACGAACAGTTTGGGTTCACTCCTATTGCTCCAGTAGAAAACTTTATGCAAATCTGGAAACCGAATGTTTATCAGAGCTAAATCATGATGAGAGTTGAATCTCAACAAGTGGCAATCAGATACCTCAAAACAACAGACGCTGCTCCCCTGTTTGAAAACTATTTAGGCGATGAGAAAGCATGCCGCTTCCTCAATCGCCAAGCCCACCAAAATGTTAATCAAACCCTTGAAGCTATCGAAAGATGGTGTGCTCAATATGATCAAAAGTCTCCCAATCTCTTAGTCTTCGCTATTGAAGAACTCACTTCTCAAACTCCTATTGGTTGTCTGGTGCTGATACCTGAGCAAGACAGCAGTGAAATCCATTTTGGTATTTCTGCTCGCTATCGGGGAAAAGGCTATGCAACCCAAGCCTGCAAACTTGGCGTTGTCTACCTGCAAAGCTTGGGTATAACGCGCATTCGCACCGCCCCGCATATTGGCAACCACGCGAATATCCGTGTGTTGGAGAAATGCGGCTTTATCAGCCAAGGCATTTTAAAAGCGCATGCAGTTTTTCCTGCTCTAGGACGTGAGGCGCAAGACTGTATGGATATGCGATTGGAGGATATCGAACAGCGCCATTTTGCACATTGTTCAGAATGAAAAGGGTGGTGGTTGAAACGAGCGGTTACAGAGCATGTTAGTCGCCATCGTAGACAGCGTCTTTGCTGAATGATTCCTCGAGATTTTTTTAGTCTTTGATTGTCAGAGGTGACTGACAAAACCATACCAACTGTGACAACCAAACCGCTATTAAAGCAGGATATTATTCCTTCAACTTTGTGTTTTAGGAGTAGTCATTAGACTACCCAATAATTGTTGGAATAAATAATGACGAAACGTTGGCTTGTCTCCGCAGTGAGCATTGCGCTGCTCGGCGGTGCTGCGTACTTCTATCTCCAATCTGCCGCTCAACCAGAATTACTGCCTACATTGATTGTGGAAAAAGGCACGATTGAAAAACAAGCGGTGGCTGTTGGTAAAATTGTCCCTGCACACTCTGTGTCTATCAAGTCACAAATCGACGGTATCGTCGGTGAAATTTACGCGAAAGTTGGTGAAAAGGTGAAACAAGGCCAGCCGCTGATCAAAGTGCGTCCAAACCCAACCCCCCAAGCATTAACGGATGCATCGGCAGAACTCATGCGTAGCGAAGCCGATCTGGAATCCGCCAAACAAAAACTGTCCAACTTAGAAAGCTTGGTCAAGCAGGACATTATTCCAAGTAACTACGACGAATACGTAAGTGCGCGCTCGGCAGTCAAATCTGCGCAAGCGGACGTATTGCAAAAGCGCCAGAATCTCGAACTCATCCGCAGTGGCGAGGCGTCTATCGGCGATGCACGTTTAACGTCGACGATCTACGCGCCAATTGATGGCACGGTACTCAACCAGAAAGTTGAGGTCGGAGAGCCGATCATCTCGACTCAATCAAGCCAAGCCGCGACTGAAATGATGTCATTGGCCGACATGAACAGCCTGATTTTTAAAGGCAGCGTCAGTGAGCATGATGCTGCGCAGTTGTCTCCGGGAATGCCCGTTATGTTGACGGTTGCGCCTTATCCTGATGTGGCGATTTCTGGTGTGCTAACCAAAGTGGCGATTCAATCTGAGAACCTTAACTCACCAGAAGGCAACGCTTCGGCAAAAAGTTTTGATAACGGTTTTGAGGTTGAAGTGGGAGAACTCAAGATCCCACAAGATGTGTTGCTTCGTTCTGGGTTTTCGTCGACGGCTCAAATCATTCTTAAGAAGTCTGAAAACGTACTCACGCTACCGGAGCGCGCTCTGCAATTTGATGGTGACGCACCGAATGTTCTGATCCCCGATAGCTCAGAACAAGGGTTTCATAAACAACCTGTGAAACTCGGTCTGTCAGATGGCATCAATGTCGAAGTGCTTGACGGCGTGGAGCTTGATGAAGAGGTTATCGACAACAGTATGATGGGAGCGGCGCATGGTTAAGCTGCAACGATCAACAATCGCCTTTGCATTGTTGGCTGCCACGCTCAGTTTGCCGACCTACGCAATTTCTATTGAACAAGCTTGGCAACAAGCAAAGCAGAACGATCCAAATTACGAAAAAGCGAAAATCGGCGTCCAGCTTGGCGAGGTTGGCGTACAGAGTAGCCGCAGTGCGTTATTGCCGGGTTTAAGTGCCAGTGCGTCAGCGGATTGGAATGAGTCCTCAAGCCATTCGAACAGTTACGGCGCTACCTTATCTCAAACTATTTGGGATAGCAGCTTGTGGTCGGAACTGGATCAAGCGAATGCCAATTATCTCAAAGCACAGTTAGAGCTATCTCAATCGCATAACGAGCTTGCGCAGAAGTTTCTCACTGCTTACCTAGATGTGGCAAGCGCACAGGGCGACCTCAAATTGGCGCAGTCCAAGCTGGAGGAGGGGAAAGAACTTCTCAACATCATCGAGAAACGCTATCGAGCAGGCAAAGTGAAGTCGGTTGATGTTGAAGAGATGCGAGCGAATCAAGTCTCTGAGCAAGCAAGTATCCTCAATGCAAAAGCCGATCTCGAAGTGAAAAAAGCAGATCTTGCGGCGTTAATCAATCAAATGCCCGAGAGTGTCGACCAAATTCGAACGGATTCTTTGATTCAGCCACCGATGCTGGTGAACTCTCAGGAGCAATGGCTAAAGCTAGCGACAGACAGCAGTCCAGAGCTGTTGGTGGCGGCGCAGATGGTGAAAGCGAGCGAGTTCGCGAAAGATTCAGCTAAAGGTGGATACTACCCGACCGTCAAAGGCAGTGTGGGCTACAGCGATGGTGACAATCGTTCAAACGGCGAGTTTAACGCTGGGATTAGTTTGAGTTTGCCGATTGACCTCAATGGTGCAGTGCGAGCGAAAGTGGACGAAGCATCGTTGAACATTTTAAGCGCCAAGCAAGATATGCGTAGAGTGGAAATTGATATTCAGAAACGAGTTATTCAGCAGTTTACGCAGGTCGATATCAACTGGAATCAAGTTTTGATAGCGAACGAGCTGGTTGAGTCGCGCGCCAGAGTGTTGCAAAGCAAAGAGAAACTTTACGACGCTGGTCTGCTTGAAGTGTCGGAAGTTATCAGCGCACACAACAGCTTGTTTGAGGCGAAAAACAGTCTGCAAACCAACTTGTACAGCTACTGGCGTAAGAGAATCGGCTTACTGCAAACCGCAGGGAAACTCGATGACGATACCATGGCGTTGATCTCTCGGGCTTTTCATTCATGAGCAGCCTATTGCAACAAACTTGGCAAACGTTGATGGCGCACCGCATGAAGAGCGTGCTAGCCATTATCGCGATTGCTTGGGGCGTGATCTCTGTGGTGGTGTTAATCGCACTTGGCGAAGGCTTTTATCGCCATCAGACCCAGTCGTTTTCGTTTATGATCAACAATGTGCAAGTGGTGTTTCCATCGAGCACCAGTAAACCGTGGCAAGGGTTACCTTCAAGGCGACAAATTGATATTCCACAAGAAAAAGTCGACATGATCAAACAGTCGGGCTTCGTGCAACAGGCGTCGAGCGTTTACGCCAAATGGGATGCGAATATCACCAATCTCAAAGGACAGAATTTATCGAGTACGGTCAGCGGTATTGATACGTCTTACTTTCCTTTAATGCAACGCAAGCTGCAATCCGGTTCGAGAAACCTGTCACCCAGTGATATGGACAACCACACTCGCGTGGCGGTGTTAGGCGATCAAATTGCGCAAATGGGCGGAATCCAAATCGGGGATAGGCTCAAAGTCAACGGCATTCCGTTTTTGGTGATTGGGATAACCGTTGGTGAGGACACTGGCATTTCATTCGGCGATAGCCGCACGGTTTTCATTCCTCAAACAACGTACCGCGATTTGTGGGATGCGAAACCTTGGATGGTATTGATGAAGCCGAGAGAAGGGATGGATGCATCGTCGTTTCGACAAAATATCGTGAACTTTTTCGCCAAGCAGCTTCATTTTGACCCAAGTGATAAAGATGCGGTCGAATTACCCGATTTTAGTGAAGGTGCGGCGGTCATCAGTGGAATTTTACGTGGCATTCAGATTTTTCTTGGAGCGAGCGGCGCGATGACCATGGCGGTCGGTGCGCTTGGCGTTGCCAACATCATGTTTTTATCTGTCACGGAGCGCACGCGTGAAATCGGTGTGCGTTTGGCGATCGGGGCGACTCAAAAATCCATACTCAGTCAGTTTATTCTTGAGGGGCTTATTTTGGTAGCTGTGGGCACGGCATTAGGTCTGATGTTTTCGTATGCCGTGGTATCTGTCCTAAGCAGCATGGCGTTACCGGAATGGATTGGTTTGCCTGTGATCACGCCAGATTCCATTGCTTGGTCTTTACTTGTGACGCTTATCTTGGCATTGATGGCATCGTATTTCCCAGCAAGGCGAGCATCGCGTCTCACGCCAGTCATTGCTTTGAGTGCGAGGGCCTAGTCATGTTGTTACCGATGAGACAAATTTTCCAAGAAATGGCCGCAGAAAAGCTGAGACTGGGTTTGACCATTCTGGCTGTAGCGTGGGCGACCCTTTGTATCGCTGCTATGTTGGCGGTAGGTGAGGGTATTCGTCAGGGCGTATTGAAAACCGCACAAAATGGTAACGGCAACTTGATTTATTTGACCGGAGGGATGGCCACCGTCGACCACGGTGCTTTTCACCAAGGTAAGTTTCTGACACTAAAAATGGACGATTCAGAGGTCGTTCGAGCGTTACCCGATGTAAAAAGCGTTGCGCCAACGGCGAAGTGGAAAGAGCGTATCACCGTTGGTGACAGAAGCTCGTGGCAAGAGCCGTTAGCGGTCACGAGCGAGTTTCAATCCATGACCAATTTGGTGCCGATGGCGGGGGGGCGATGGTTAAACCCACTCGATCAAAAAGAGACGCGCAAAGTCGTTGTACTGGGTTATGAACTGGCAGCCGACTTATTCAACCCGAATGAGGACTTTAGTTGGTTTGCGACAGTCACATTGCAAGTCAACCCTGTGGGGAAAAAGGTAAAAATCGGCAATGAGGAGTTCACTGTTGTGGGCGTATTGGAGAAAAACAGCGCCCAAATAGAACTGGGGGATCTTATCAACTATTCCAGCTTTGTGCCGTTAGCGACGTGGAAGCGATTTCATGTCAACGGTGAAATTGGTGGCATCAATGTGCAGCCACAAGCAAATGTAGACCGAGAAGCCTTAGCAAAGACGATCAGGCAAGTGATTGCCCGTAAACACGGGGCAAGTATCAGTGATGAACAGGTCGTCCAAGTTGATGATATGTTCCTTAAGCAAAAGAGTATGCAGCAGTTTCTGATAGGTTTGCAGAGTTTCCTTGGCATTATCGGCTTCGTGACGTTAGCTGTTGCTGGCGTTGGCATCGCCAATGTGATGTATGCCACCGTAAAGCGATCTACGCGTGATATCGGTGTGCGCATGGCAGTCGGTGCAACCCCAACGGCTATTCGCATGCACTATTTAGTACAGTCTTTATTGACAATGATGATGGGGGGGGCGTTTGGGTTAGCCGTGACGTACGCGCTGGTGTCTGCCATCAGTTCCATTCCTTTAGAGGGCAATGCCTTTTATGAACAACTGGGTAAACCTGTCCCTGAGTTGTCGTGGGTCGTTGTCGCGATTGTCATCCTCACCTTAGTGATCATTGGTGTGGCATCTGCATGGTTACCTGCAAACCGAGCCGCAAAAGTCAGCCCGTTGGAGGCGCTACAAAGTGAATAACAACAATAACTCTGGAGAGAACATGTCGAACAAGCCGCTTGTTGAGCTGACCAACATCTGCAAATACTACTCAAGTGGGGAGGCGGAAGTTCGCGCGTTAGACGGCGTTGACTTAACCATTAATCAAGGCGAGTTTCTTTCGATTCTTGGCCCGTCCGGTTCGGGGAAATCAACGTTGATGAATATGCTCGGCTGTTTAGATAAGCCCACAGATGGCGAGTACCAACTTGGCGGCCAAAACGTCGCAAGTTTAAGTGCGAATGACCTAGCTGGCATTCGTAACCAAAAGATCGGGTTTGTCTTCCAAAGCTTTAACTTATTGGAATACGCGACGGCGCTCGATAACGTGGCGCTGCCGTTGGTTTACTCTGGCATCAAAGGCAAAGAACGTCGCCATCGCGCCGCCAAATTGCTAGAGCAAGTCGGGCTAGGGGATCGTTTAGACCATAAACCAAACCAGCTTTCTGGTGGTCAAAAGCAGAGAGTCGCTATCGCCAGAGCGTTAGTGAACGACCCTCAAATCATCCTAGCTGACGAGCCAACCGGCGCGCTCGATTCAAAATCTGGTGCTGAGATCGAAGCTCTGTTCAACCAACTCCACGCCGAAGGTAGAACCTTAATCATCGTGACGCACGATAACGCTCTGGCAGAGCGCACTAAACGCATCATCACCATCAAAGACGGCAAGGTAATTTCGGATAGGGTGCCGGTAAGTAGGGATAAATGAGCTTTTCTTAATTGAGAACTGAGTTTTAAGGGAAATAGCGATACAGAGGCTATCTCCCTTTACTTTTTATTGGCGATGTTCGTTTTGTCTCTCTTTTATCAAGTCATGCTTTTTTTCTTTAAGTAGAGTGATTGCGAGCTTAGTGTCCTCAATCAATTTACTGTTATCGTTGAGATCGTTGCTCTTCAAAGGCAAAACTAGATAATGAATGCTGCCATCTGCATTCTGTACTCCGGTAGCGATGATGACATCACCTTCAGACGCCGTACCAAAATACTCTGATACGACTTTGGTTTCGCTGACACCGTAGCTATCCAAATAGGATGACTCCGTATTGTCAAACAAGATAGGAACCCCTTGCTTAGCTAATGTTCGCAATTGCTTTTGCTTTTGCTCGTCGAATGGATAGTCGGTCGTACTGATGTAACTTACCTGTTCAGCTTCAATAAAATCGTACAGTTCATTGCTCAGTTCATTTAATGGGGCAGATATCCAAGGTGTAGCTGGAATGACGTCGGAAGTATCATCATTGCCACTTTGTGGTGTTGGAGTGGTAACCACCTTTTGAGCAGCATTGCTCTCAGGAGGCGTTACACTTATTGTCGCAGCGTCTTCTGTCTTGATTTGCTCGTCAAGGCTTGCAACAGGTTCGGTCTGGGCATTCTTGTTATTTGAATTAATCAGAAATATGGCGAGTACTGCACCAAGTGCTAGCGCCGATCCAGTCAAGAGTTTTTTGTTACTTGTCATGTGTCATGTCTTACCGTTTATTTCATTAGTAAATACGGCGGCCACTTATTTATTCCGTGGCCGCAGGCTAATAAGTTAGTGGTAGAGATCGTCATTCCAAGAGATAGTTATGGCTCGGCTAGTCTCTGTCCATTGACTGCTATCACGATTTTTCTTCCAGGTATTTTCTGGTGTGGTATACCAGCTACACCAGTCGCGACCAAAGTAGTAATTGGTTTTTCGCCAACCAGCAACCAGCTTGATCTCTGATGTATCTAGGCCATCTTGAATGTCATTTTTTCTATATACGACGCCGACTTGTGGTTTAAAGTCTGAACGCATAACGACAGGTAACTCATTGTAATCAATCAAATTACCCATGTCACAACTGGTCCAACGATACAATAACCAGTCTTTAGCTGGCGTATTATGGCGGATAGTCTTGTTTTCAATTAACCAATTAATGCTTTCGTTAGCTTGGTTAAAATCGGCAACCGTTTGAAACTCTGGCTGGTCGTACGTTACACGGTTGCTCCAGGAGATTCCCCCACTAATATTTGGAGAAGTAGAAGCACTGAATCCAAGGTTAAAATCTAGCGACTCACTGACAGATGCCGTTGCAATGGTGTTTTCTGGAGCATGGCTCATGTGGCGTAAAGGGGCGCCATTTAAATAGCTCAGTGCCAGCTTAAAAGCCGTTGGAACGGTGTAACGGTAATCTCCCCCAGTAGCAAAACCATAGATTTGTTCTTTGTTTGGAACATTAGTCATGTCGAAGCCAGAACCGCCATTTAGGATCAACTTGGCTTCTTTAGCGCCATTTGGTAGCAAAGATTGGTTCCAGACATTTTCTAAAGAATAAATTAAGCGGATTTTTTTCGAGCGTGCATCACCATCATCAAGCTGAAGCAATGTCGAAGTGTAAGATTTCAATGTATCTTCAGCATGTGCTGGTGCTAAAGAACCAAGTAAAG
>NZ_WXWS01000131.1:0-12395 GCF_009904715.1 Vibrio sp. V42_P2S4T144
CCGTAACCCAGCCAGTGCCGAGATCGATACGCTTTCGACAATCGAGATGCTGCAAGTCATTAATGAAGAGGATCAAAAAGTCCCGCTCGCGGTAAAAGCGGTGCTACCACAAATTGCAGAGACAGTTGACGCAATTACCCAAGCTTTTGCAAATGGTGGCCGTTTAATTTACATGGGAGCTGGTACGTCAGGTCGCTTAGGCATTCTTGATGCAAGCGAGTGTCCTCCTACCTACGGCACGCATCCAGATATGGTGATTGGCTTAATTGCTGGTGGACATCAAGCGATTTTAAAAGCGGTAGAAAACGCAGAAGACAACGCGAAAATGGGTCAAGACGACTTAAAAGCACTTCACCTCACCAAGCATGACGTGGTTGTAGGCATTGCAGCGAGTGGCCGTACACCTTATGTACTAGGTGGTTTGGACTACGCTAAATCCATCGGAGCCACGACCGCATCTATCGCCTGTAATCCAGAATGTGCCATGGCAGAAGCGGCCGACATCGCGATTCTGCCGATAGTTGGCGCAGAGGTTGTCACTGGATCTTCTCGCATGAAAGCCGGCACCGCACAAAAACTGGTGCTAAACATGCTCACGACAGGCGCAATGATTCGTAGCGGTAAGGTATTTGGCAACTTAATGGTGGATGTAGAAGCCACTAACGCCAAGCTCATCCAACGCCAAACCAACATTGTTGTGGAAGCAACCGACGCATCAAAAGAAGAAGCAGAGCGAGCATTAAATGCCTGCGGTCGCCACTGCAAAACCGCCATCTTAATGATTTTGGCCGATTTGGATGCCGAACAAGCCAAATCACGCCTCGCCGCGCACAACGGTTTTATTCGCGCAGCACTAAATAATAACTAAATAATCCGAGTTCTGAAGGATAGACCCTATGGCAAAAATAACTTCAAACACAGTATCGCAGTTGCTGTCCGCAGTGGGTGGCAGCAGCAACGTAAGCAAATGTGGTAACTGTATGACGCGTTTGCGTTTATCGCTCGCCAACAATGGTTTGGCTGATCAGTCTGTTATCAAGCAAATTCCCGGCGTAATGGGTGTGGTGGAAAGCGATGAGCAATTTCAGATCATTCTCGGTCCCGGAAAAGCTCAACAAGCGGCTGAGATGATGAATCAATTGATCAACAGCTTAACTTCTGGTGACAGTGAAGAACCAGATATGCCGCAACAAGATCTTTCTGCCGTCGCGGCCGAGCAGAAAAAACAGATGAAGAGCAAGCAAACCAGTGCGGTTCAGCGTTTTTTAAGCAAGTTTGCCACTATCTTTACGCCGTTGATCCCTGGTTTTATTGCCGCTGGTTTGTTGCTAGGTTTTGCGACGTTATTGGAACAAATGTTTGTTCTCGACCAGACACCAAGCCAGTTTATGTTGGATTTGATCGCCTACATGAAAGTCTTTGGTAAGGGTCTGTTTGCTTTCCTAAGTATTCTGATTGGTTACAACGCGCAGCAAGCATTTGGCGGCTCTGGTGTTAATGGTGCCATTCTCGCCTCTTTGTTTGTGCTGGGTTACAACCCAGAGGCGACATCCGGCATTTACTCTGGCATGAACGAGTTTTTCGGCTTTGCGATTGATCCGCGCGGCAACATTATCGGCGTACTTTTGGCGGCGATCATCGGTGCGCAAGTCGAGCGTAAGGTTCGTCAATACATGCCAGATGATCTGGATATGATCTTAACGTCCGTTATCACTCTGTTGATCATGGGTGCGGTAACCTTCTTGATCATCATGCCAATCGGCGGCGAGCTGTTTAAAGGGATGTCTTGGTTGTTCCTCAACTTGAACGATAACCCATTAGGCGCTGCAATCTTGGCAGGTTTGTTCTTAATTTCTGTGGTATTTGGCATCCACCAGGGTTTTGTTCCAGTGTACTTCGCATTGATGGAAGCACAGGGCTTTAACTCACTATTCCCTATCCTGGCGATGGCAGGTGGCGGTCAGGTTGGCGCGTCAATGGCGCTGTATTTCAAAGCCAAAAAAGACGCTCTACTGCGCACCCAAGTTAAAGGCGCTATTATTCCGGGTCTTCTAGGCATTGGCGAACCATTGATTTACGGCGTGACATTACCACGCGTAAAACCATTCGTTACCGCTTGTATTGGTGGTGCTGCGGGCGGCTTCTTTATCGGTTTAGTTTCTTACCTTGGCTTACCAGTTGGTCTTAATACGGTGTTTGGCCCGTCCGGTATCGTGGCGATTCCTCTCATGACATCTGAAAATGGCATCTTCCCGGGCATGATGGTGTTTGTTACCGGCCTGCTTATCTCTTACATCGTCGGCTTCCTCGCGACTTACTTCTTTGGCTGCAAAGACGTCGATTTAAGCTAAATCATTCTTCCCCTATAGGAATGGACTAGCTCGCGCCCTTGGCAGACAAGGGCGCACCCTCTCTCTACTTCACGACAATTTTTCTTATTCCGTTACTCGGAAGGGGCTTTGTCGTATCTAAAACAATAGAAATGAAAGGTCGTTAATCATGAAAAAGCACATTTTGACTCTACTTCTCCCTACATTGATGGCATCAAACGCAATGGCAGCGCAGCTGTATCAAGCAGAAGATGGGTCAGTTTTAAATATTTACTCTCGTCTTGGTTTCAATGTCACCAGTAAAAATGACGAGCACGGCGATGCAAATGGCGAGTTTGATGGCCGTATTGGTTTAAACGGTTCACAAACCATCAACGAGTACGCGTCGATCATCGGCCAAGCGCAATACCAAGTGGGTGCAGCTGAATACGCAAACCAAGTAAACGACAAACCGTCTCTGACCGCGCGTTATGTATGGGCGGGGATTGATGCGAAAGATTATGGTCGCATTACAGGTGGTCGCGTGGCATCTGGATTGATTATGTTTACCGACATTGGTGATGTATTCGCCTCTTCCGATGTTTCTATGGCGCGCCAAGCGAATAAAGTCGACAAAACCGCGACGCAAGTTTTCCGTCAAGATGGCACGCTGCAATACCAAAACAACCTAGGTAATTTCGATTTTTCTGTCGCGTACATTTTAGGAAACAACACTTCTGAGCTTGACTACGGTTACAACGCTGCACTGCGTTATACGCTAGACATGGGGAATTTGGGTACCTTGGCACCAGTGGTGGCGATGCAGAAAAATAAAGGTGATGCACGTGAAAGCAACGACACCGATTACACATTCTGGGGCGCAGGTACACGTTACTACCTAGGAGATTTGATGTTGGGTGCGTTGTACTCGGAAGATGAACTAGAGGGCTATTACTCGCAAACCAGTACCGACAAAGTGATGGAATTGACGGCGGTTTACAGTGTAAATGACAAATGGGCACTGCGTGCTGGTTATCGTTCTTTAGAAAACAGTGAGGGTGACGAGCTAGAGCTGAAAGATACAACGCTAGAAGTGCAATACAAACTGACGCCTCGTTCTTCTATCTACACAAACTACGTTGATCGTAACGGCTCGCGTGGCTTCAGCAATGGACAAGAAGTCTCGTTTGGCGGTGCGCACGCAGACGAAAGCTACTACCACTTAGGTCTGCGTTACGAGCTGTAAGCACGATACTTAATGTAAGTTAGCTGAATCCATGAGCTTCTTCTGTGTCCGGTCAGTAGTTATTGCCTTTAATGCTGATTTGAAGAAGCTCACCCTCGCCATATGTTTTCTTCGTTACCTGTTTTAACCAACACGCCTGCATCAGGGAAGCTGGTGACAGTAGCTAACAATTTTCCATCAACAAAGTGCAATGCCGCATAATCGTGAATACCATAACAAGTGATGCTCGGTTGAGAACGAGCAAAGGCTTGGAAAACCTCAAACTTCTCACCAACATGGGAAAAATGCGCCGCAGCCAAACCGTCAATTAATCCAAGACAACGCATAACTTGGTATGCTTCGGGATCACTGTCTGTCACCGCAAACTCAAACCAACAAATTGCACCAGCGCTCATGCCACACATGATGATGCCTTGTTCATAACACTGCTTGAGTATTCTATCGATTCCCCATTCGCGCCAAATGGCCAACATCGAACGCGTATTACCGCCACCGACGTAAATGATGTCTTGTTCAAATAGCGTTTCTTTCCAACCAGCATCAAACTTAAACAGCGGAAAATGGGTTACGTTTTCACTAAGCTTCGCATTGTAAAAACGTTCAATAACTTCATCGGCGTCTCCCGTGGCTGTCGGTAGAAAACAAATGTTTGGATTCTCCTTACCAGACAAAGACAAAATGTATTGATCGAGCGGACTCGGGTTCTCTCCCATCATCCAGCCACCACCACCAATCGCAATACAGTGTTTTCGCATTCCTTTGCTTCCTCAATTGTTGCTAAGTTTGTTGTCGCTATTCGCCGACAGAATATATGTTCCTAAAGTGATCAATGAACGCTCGCGTTCTTCTTGGTAAGTGCTCACGTTTTGGGTAGAGCAGATAAAGCGGCAAAATCGCATCCGTTTGCCATTCTGGCAGCAAACTCACGAGTTGTTCTTTTTGTGCAGGGTCGAGTTTAGCCAGTGCAAATTCATCTAACATGGCTACACCACAGCCAGCCAAAGTAGCATCCAACATGGACTGGACAAGATTAAAACTCAGCGTACTTTCTAACTCAATGCTGCACTGCTGTTGAGTTTGCTTATGCGTAAACGTCCACTTGTCTAACACCAAGTCACGACTTTTATAAAGGATGTGCTCTAAGTCACCAAGATCCTCTGGCGTACTTACATTTGGTTTATCAGCTAAATACGAGCGATGAGCGATCGGTTTACAGTGTAAAGTGCGTAGCTGATGGCCGACGTATCCCTCTGGGGGAGTATCGGTAAAGTAGAATGCGATATCAAACCCAGCCTCAATCAAGTCGAGAGGTGTCTCTGTGAAGATCACTTCGACGCTCACTTGTGGATGTTGCAATCGAAACTCGATCAATGTTTGGCTGAGTAACGCAGCTCCGAAAGAAGCGGACGCCGCTATTCTCAATTTTCCCGATACGATCTCGTTTGCCATGACTTGCTCATTGATCTGCTCAGCGCCTTCGAGCAGTTGCTTTACCTGCTGATAAAACCGCAAACCATCGTAGGTCAAATTAAACTGGCGCGTAGTTCGCTGAATAAGCTGCACCGACAATATGTCTTCAAGCTGTTTAAGTTGCCGACTTACATGCGCATTCGAACAATTCAGTCGCTTTGCTGCACCAGCAATACTCCGTTCCTCACACAAAGCGACGTAAAGTGGTACGTAGCTGAGCCATTTTATTTCCATACAGTAATTCTGAATCTCTAAAATCAAACTACTGGAAATAATAGAAAGCCTCTAAACTCTGTACAACCTAAATTTGAAAGGATGAGTTATGAGTGTTTTCGACACGTGGTTAAAAGGTCAAGTCATTAAAGATCACATCACTAATCCCAATATCATCGTTGGCGATTACAGCTATTACTCGGGCTTCTATCATCAAAAAAGCTTCGAAGAGCAAGCGGTACGCTACTTGTTGGGTGACCCCGTCACACTTCAAGAATGGCAAAGTAGAGAACCCGATAGCATCGACAAATTAATCATTGGCAAGTTTTGTTCCATCGCTTCTGGAGCCACCTTCATGATGGCAGGAAACCAAGGTCATCGCATTGACTGGATTTCGACCTTCCCCTTCTCTCCTGAAGACTTTGGAGAAGGCGTACAAGACGGTTTCGAGCGTGCCGGAGATACAGTGGTGGGGAACGATGTTTGGATTGGCAGCGAGGCGATGATCATGCCCGGAGTAAACATCGGTGATGGAGCCGTCATCGGAGCACGCACCGTAGTGACGAAAGACGTGCAACCTTATTCGGTAGTGGTTGGAAACAACCAAGTCGTACGTCAACGATTCAGCGATAAAGAGATTGAAACTCTACTCAATATCCAATGGTGGAACTGGCCAATAGAACACATTAAACAAGCAATGAAAGTAATGTGTAGCAGCCAAGTCGGTGCGCTTGCGGACTACTATCAAGAGCACATTGTCGATTTGTAGATAAACAAAAGCCCACACATCTTGTTGCGACGTGTGGGCTCAGTGAGTAAGAAAGCTTAAACCGCAGCGACGTCCTCTTCTTCCAAGTTCGCCGAGACTTTAATTTCGTATTGATTGAAACGGAACGAACAACCGCCATGAGTGCGCTTTGTCGTTACCTGCTCGTCGCCAAACTGCACCGTCACGCGTGTGAAGACACGCTCTTTGGCTTCGACAATATTTTCTTCTAACGCGACTTCAAAGTCGTGTTCCGTTTGTTCTAGCTTTTGCTTTATCGCTTCAAGCTGCTCGTTGTTTTGTGTTTTCATCACGTCAATCTGAGCTTGTTCTTCGTCGGTACGTTCGGCTTTAGGACGTTTCTTAAATTCGAGCTCTTTACGAATCACATCCATCGTGCCTTCTTGAGCGCGTTTGTATTGTTCTTTAAGCTCTGCTAATCGTTCCTTAAATGCAGAATAGCGTGCGAACGCTTCTACCTTAGTGGCGGTGTCGCCTTCTACGCCCAATTGTAAGCACACCACTTTGCCACCGACTTTTGCATCTCCGCCGCTGAGCGTGCCGTTCCTACCGTTCGCGTCTAGCACCGTCAGATTGCGCCCACAAACAATATCGTTATTCATGCTGTGCACCGCCAACTCAATATCTTCGCCGGCTTGCAAATCACAATATTGGGCGTAGCTGGCACGAATCGAACCTTTGGCTTTGACGTGACAACTCTTTGGCTGGCCATCACTCACGGTATGGCCAATGATCCCTTTACCAACTTGGATGTCGTCTTGCGCTTGTACGTCAGCCGATTCAATGAAGCCGCCTACAGTAATAGAACCCGTCGCTTTAACAATCATGCCAGATTCAATGTTGCCACCGATAATCACATTCCCTTTGAATTTCACGTGGCCTGTATTCACGCCAACGCTATTGAGGCAGAGTGCGTTATCAACTTCGATGGTTTTGTCTTTAATCAGAGGCGTACCGGATACCGATGCAATCAATAGGTTTGGGTCTTGCTTGCTTATCTCGGTGCCCTTGCCTGGCTTCATTGGGCTGTCTTTTCCGGCTTGTGGAGGAATCACTCGCCCTTGAACAGTAAAACCAGGCGTACCTTTGGTCGCAGGCGTGCGGCGCATCGCCTCATCGCCTACGTCAACCGCGATAGTTTCACCGAGGTTACGTAAATCAATTTTGTCGCTAGCAGATTGGCCGTCTTTGGGTTTGAGGATGCGTTTGGTGATGTCTTTAACAAGAGGAGTAAAAAGAGCGTCTTTGCCTTTGATAGGTTGCTTACCAACCGCTACAGGTTGAGAAAAAGTTTCGCCGGGTTTGAGCTGAGTGCTGACAACCAACACTTTCTTCAAAGCCAGTTTGTTGATGCCTTTCGAAACTCGCGCTTGAGCAAGGGCTTGAACAATCTCGGGGCCACGTAAACCTCGGCCTCCGTACGCGCCGACAACGTTCATACTGGCGAGCATGTCATTATTCGATAATTCAACCTCAACTTGCGCGTTGCGTTTTTCCGCAATGACGATGCCTTCGTAGGCCTCGGCTTTACGTTCTTTGGCGCAGTTAATGAATCTCACGACTTCCCCCTCAACAACAAACATCTTTTCAGCGTTCATTGCGACGAGCTGCTCGTTTAATTCATTTTGATTTAGCTCACCACCGAGGTCCACTTCTCCCGGAAGACGGGCTATCACCTTGGTCTTATCTTCAGATAACTCAAGACACAGCTTCCACATACCCTTACCACTTTGCTTCCCATCAACACTTTCAGTCTACCCAAATCCGTTTTCTGAACAAACCTCGCATTTCTTATTATAGGGCTCACGTCACTAAAGAAAGTAATCCATCAATAACGGTTAAACAGATATTAAGAGAGCATTTCGATTTAACCTAAAGCTCAATCAAAATACACGCCGAAATAAAAAGGAGCTGGATTTACAGTGTAAAATCAGCTCCTAATAATTTCATTTACAGTGTAAATTTCCCTTTAGTGTTTACAGTGTAAATCGTTCCAAATGTGTCTTACTTCGTCCCTTAACTGCTGCTCAACTTGCCTTCTTCCAGGTAAACCAAATTGCTGAGCACATTCAGTCCAACTACGGTTAAGAAAAAGCTTACTGATCATCAAGTCGGAAGCGGAGTTCAAACCTAAGTTAAGTAACCACTGCTGAAGCCAAGCAGACACGGACTCATAACTGTTACCACCATCAGCATAGCATTCAATTAGTAATAACTTAGCGGGATGAAGTGGACTCATTCCCAAAGGTTGCGGTAATAGAGCTCGAAAAATAGAGGCTTCTAATTTTGGATAGACGTCAGCCACATTATTAGACAACATTTCTTCAAATAGCGCCTGAGATTCATCGACCCAAGCCGTCTGTTGGGAATCACAAGGTTTGACCATCAAGACTGAATAACAACCGCTAGCAGCATCGCGCATTGACCCTAAACGAATTGCACGGAAGTTCGATTGTAGCCAGAAATGGACCAACTCTTCCGTCGCACCGAAACTCGTGGATAAGTAAGCAATGTGTTTAGCCGCCATTTGATCAAGTTGCTGCAGCATTTTTTGACCGATGCCTCTTCCTTGCAATTCCGGATGAACAGCAATTCTCATGACTCGCAGCGTCGATAGATTCGCGACATTCGGAAATCCTAGGTGGTTTGCAATCGTAACTGGGGCTAAGTGTCCTTTAGGACGACGCTTACCAAGCTGAATTTCTTCAACCAATTCAGCGTCAAGCCCACCCTCTTCGACCGCTAATATTACCCCCACAACCGCATTATCTTGCTTAGCAAAATAGAGCTGACTGTTGTCGTCTTGCAAAAGGTGAATCAAATCATTCGGCGAGGTCTGATAATGAGCATTAACCAAAAGAGCGAAGCACTCGCGCAGCAAACTAGGCTGCGATATCAAATCGTCCTTATCGGCTTTAGAAAGGGAAATTGAGTCGACCTGGTTAAGTTGATGGTGCGTTAACTCCGCATCCAACAAAAACGCGTCATAGAGCCATGATTCGAGCGCATCATTCATGCTCCAGCGGATGGGCTGTGTCATGTGCCACGTTTTCATTCCCGAACGCTGTTTCTGAAGCCAATCAACAAATTTAATCGTAAAGCCCCGGCCACAACCTTCATAACCGTGAATAGTCGTAGAAAAAATGAGTCGATGATAATGTTCGGTAATGCTCTTGAGCATAGGAACTGGAATTGCAGCCGCTTCATCGACAAGTAACAAATCACATTCAGGTCGACTCAATAATAGTTCATCTGGAGCAATAAATTGAATGGCTCCCTGCCCTGATTCTAATCTGTCCTTCTTAATACGCTGTGCGCTAGGGAGTAAACGTAAAGCATGTTGGTAAACAGGCTCAACGGCTTTTATAGATGGTGCCGTAATTAAGATTCTAAGCGGCTTCTGCTGTAATAAGTTCACACACGCAATTCCGAGGGCACTTGTTTTTCCACGTCCACGATCAGCGGTCAAAATTAATGGTCGCTTTCGATGTCCTGTCACCACCTTTTCAATTAGAGAAATGGCATGTTCTTGTTCCGTGTAGTGGCTTTCTTTTTCTGCTTGCTTGATGTCTGGAGCCGTTGGCAATGGTTTGTCTTGCTCAATAACAACGAGCTTCTCCCATTGTTTGTGCATCCATTGCTGAGCAAAATTCGCATTTTGTCGCAGCTCAGTAATGACAATAAGAAAACCGCCGCCAACCAATGAGCCAAGCGCGGCGGTAAAACTATTGGCGTCAAAGCCATTTCGAGCATCAAACAATAGAACGTCACACTCTCTGCCTAGCAACATGTGCCCTTGTTTAGACGAAACACTGGATACGTTTTTCAAACCAAAATCACCAACAGAAAACCAACGTTGATGGCGCTGCGTTTTATGGAACTCTGACATCAACGCATTTTGCCAAGAAGCCTCGCCTTGAATGACAACACCAATCCTTTGGAAAGATTGGTGAGCTTGATGTTGAAGTGATGAAAGGAAATCAGATTGTGTCTGCATTTTGTCTATCCAACGTTGAACTGACGCAATGGTATCACATCTTTAATTTGACGCTTCTCAGATATAAAAAAACCGCCCGGAGGCGGTTGATTCAATCATCATTTGTTATTGCAGTTTGGTTTGTACAAACGCAAGAATCTCTTCCATTAAGCTGTCGTCAACTTTCTTCAAGTTCAACGCCAGGCTGCTACCTTTTCGGCTATAGCTTGCTCGACCTTTAACTAAGTCGACTTTTTCCGTCTTCTTACCAGGTTTTGCTGGTGCAAGTTCAGTAATCCAATTTTCGATGCTTTCCGTGACTTCTTTTGTCAGACGAGCAACGCCTTGAGCTGTGCTTCGCTGCCATAAAAATCCTTCGCTAGAGCGACATTTATCTAACAGCTCTTGCTGCTGCTCTGGCGTTAGCGTTGAAAACTGTTTGTGCAGTTTCACGATTGTTGGGCGACCGAGATCGCCAACATTCGGATACGCTTGAAGCAGTTCTAACGGTAATGCTGCGGCTTTTAAAGCGCCACTTACCAACGCTTCACTGCACTGGAACATTTTTGCCAATGCTTTCTGATCCTCAGCTTCACCACTATCAAGCTTAGCCTGCATCTCTTTACCTTTTTCGTATAAAGAGAGCGGTTTGTGAGCATTTGCCACATCAGACAAAAACTTAGCATGGTCAGTATTGATGTTGTCAGCAACATAAACCAAAAAATCTTGTTCAGCGAGGATACAAGACATGCGACGACGGCTACCATCTAAAACTTCGATCTTGCCATCTTCAGTTCTACGACCCACAGCTGGATATTGTTGGCCACGCTCTTTGAGTGTGACTAAAACATCAGATAAAGCATGTTCGTTTAAGAACGATTGCTCACGAGCGTTATCAACAAATACTGTTGTTTCTGTCGCAACTTTATTTGCAGGAATACGCACAAGTTCAAACTGAACAATATTTTCACCTGCAACTGCTAGTTCAATCGTTTGAGCTTTCTCTTTTGCCGCAGTTTGCGCCTCTTGCGGAGTCACAACACGACGCTTATTCGTTTTGCCAAATAATTTCGCGTTTAATTCAGACGTTTTCAAAGCCATTTACTTATTACCCCTGATTCAATGACGGCCAATTAGAGTGCAGCACACGCTCTAATTCCAGTGCGCTTTTATGAACAGCGTCTTGCGCGGTAGCTAGTGTCTTCTTACCGCCTTCAAAATCGCTTACTGTCAGATCAAATACTGTGCTGTAGGTATCGGCACAGGTTTCAAACGCACGGCTACGAGGAATAGTAGCCATCATAACTTGGTCACCTAGAAGATAGTTCATTTCAGTTAAAACAGAAACTTGCTTCTTATTGTCGTCCTCAAACATGGTTGGCATCAAGCGAACAAACTCAAGACCATTCCAGTCCTCCGGGAACATTTCATATACCGTAGGCAAATGCTGGAAGAAGTTTACTGTTGAAGCCCAGTCCAGGCGCTTAGCCGCACAAGGAATTAGCAAGGCATTTGATGCATACATAGCATTCCATACTAATGGGTCAACGTGTGGACCGGTATCAATCATAATGATATCGAAGTCATCAGCAATTTTATCAATCAGTTGCTCTTTCAGCAGACGGACGATATCGAGTGATGGGTCTTCAGATAGCGTTTGCCATGCTTCCGCATTAAACATCGCGTCTTCTGGAAACGCTGAAATCGACTTTAAGTTCGGATATTGCGTTGGCAGCAATACGTTTTTACGTAAAAATTCACTGTCAATTTCCACACCATCAGGCACGTTACCCAACATAATGTCTACCGCAGAATAGATATTATCATGCTCTGCCATGCTGATTTGCGGGTTGAGGAATAAACGTAGCGAGCCTTGTGGGTCTAAGTCGATTAAACAAATACGGTATCGTTTATCCAAATTTAGCGCTAAACATGCCGCTAAATGAACCGCGGTCATTGATTTACCTGTACCGCCCTTTTGGTTCTGCACATTAATAATCCAAGGTTTGTTACCTGAATTCTTTTTACGCTCATGAAATTTAGGCACTTCAGCCGCATCCATGAGCATGTGTGCTTCTTCTAACGTAATTGAATAATGATTCGCGTTGTTTTTAGTAAATTGATGCCCAGCGGCTTCCATTTTACCAATCGCGTCGTCGAGCTTACGGCGAGTTAGACCAGAACGGGTTTCCATCATCGCTTTCGACATTGGTGGGAAGTAGTTATCGCTTCGCTCTTCTAAAACAATTTCAATACGGTCAGCTTGAACCTGCTGAGTCAGCTCCGCTAACTCAAGAAGGTTTTCAATCGTTTTTTCTCTTTTCATGCCAAATTCCGTTGGAAGGATTTATAATGGCAATTGTACAGCAGTAAAGACCAAAAACAACAAAAAGG
>NZ_WXWS01000616.1:0-12384 GCF_009904715.1 Vibrio sp. V42_P2S4T144
AATCTGTAGAATACCTATAATCTTTATAAAGGATTATATTAATAAGTTCTTCAACGGACACCGAAGGACCGCATAAGAGCAGTTAGGTATGACACAATTTTTCGCAGCCGCCGGGATCAAAAACCCGCATCTCCAAACGCTTTTGCCGCGTTTTATTCGCAAAAAAGCGTTGTTTACGCCGATTTGGCAAACCCTCGATACATCCGATGGCGACTTTCTCGATCTCGCGTGGAGCGAGAACCCAACCCAAGAGCCTGCACAAAAAAAGCCGATTTTTGTTTTATTTCATGGATTAGAGGGGTGCTTCTATAGCCCTTATGCCAATGGGCTAATGAATGCATTTGCTCAATCTGGATGGCTGTCGGTGATGATGCATTTCCGCGGTTGTAGCGGTAAGCCAAACAAGAAAGCTCGCGCCTATCATTCTGGTGAAGTGACTGACGCCCGCCACTTCTTAGAGCACCTTGAGCAACGCTTTCCTGATAACCCCAAAGTTGCGGTTGGTATTTCTCTTGGCGGTAACATGTTGGCGAATTATTTAGCCCAATATAAAGACCACCCTATTTTGAATGCAGCGACTATTATCTCAGCGCCTTTAGACCTAGCGGCGTGTGCGAACCGTATAGAACAAGGCTTTTCAAAAGTGTATCGCCGTTATCTGCTTTCTTCACTGAAACGTAACGCGTTACAAAAGCATCATCTACTGCATGGCGAGCTGGCGCTGTCCTACAACTCAATCAAACGTGTCACACGGCTGTATGAATTCGATGATTTGATTACCGCACCATTGCATGGCTTTAAAGACGCACAAGATTATTACGACCAATGCTCTGGCTTAAGTAAACTACAGCAAATCACGCTACCCACACTGATCATCCATGCCAAAGACGATCCGTTCATGACCGATGATGTGATACCGAAGTTTGTTCTGCCAGATAACATTGATTACCGTCTCTTTGAGCACGGTGGCCATGTTGGCTTCCTGACAGGAACGGCGTTAAAACCTAAGTTTTGGTTGGAGGAAGCGCTGCCCGCGTATTACGAAAGTATCGCCGCAGATTACCTTTCTGCTGTATCCAAGCAACGAACGCAGTAAACTAGCCGCTCATCATAAAAGTTAGAGGTATTTATGATCATTCCATGGCAAGACATTGCGCCGGAAACATTGGAAAACTTAATTCGTGAATTCGTCTTACGCGAAGGAACGGATTACGGAACCGTCGAGGTTTCTTTGCATGACAAAATTGATCAAGTTAAAGCTCAATTGGAAAAAGGTGAAGCGGTTATCGTGTTCTCTGAGCTACACGAAACCGTCGATATTCAGCATAAAACAAAATTTTAGACCCTTCACATTTTACCGTATCCCACTCGATGACAAGGTATTGTTACGTGCTATAGTGGGATATCGACCGTGCAGTAGTAACTCTACTGCACATTACAGGTAAGTAATTTTCGACAAGGTTTGTCATGTCAGCTAAACACCCAATTATTGCGGTTACTGGTTCGTCCGGTGCCGGCACGACCACTACATCTGAAGCCTTCCGTAAAATGTTCAATATGATGAACGTTAAACCCGCATGGGTTGAAGGCGATAGCTTCCATCGCTTTACTCGCCCAGAAATGGACATCGAAATCCGCAAAGCCCGCGAGCAAGGTCGACACATTAGCTACTTTGGCCCACAAGCTAATGACTTCCCGGGATTAGAAGAGTTTTTCCGTAAGTTCGGGCATGACGGCACTGGCAGCGTGCGCCGTTATCTGCACACGTTTGACGAAGCGGTTCCCTACAATCAAATGCCAGGCACGTTTACACCGTGGCAAGACTTACCCGAAAACAGCGACGTGCTGTTTTATGAAGGGTTACATGGTGGCGTGGTCGATGGCGAGGTTAATGTTGCTCAACATGTGGATTTCTTAATTGGCATGGTGCCGATTGTGAACTTAGAGTGGATCCAAAAATTCGTACGTGACACTCGCGATCGCGGCCATTCGCGTGAAGCGGTAATGGACTCAATCGTGCGATCCATGGACGATTACCTCAACTATATCACTCCGCAGTTTTCTCGTACTCACATCAACTTCCAACGCGTACCGACCGTTGATACTTCCAACCCACTTAATGCAAAAGGCATCCCTAGTTTGGATGAGAGTTTTGTGGTGATTCGCCTACGCGGTATCAAGAATGTCGACTTCCCATATCTGCTGGCCATGATTGATGGCTCATTCATGTCACGCCACAACACGATTGTCGTACCCGGCGGTAAGATGAGCTTTGCAATGGAGCTCATAGTTCGGCCTATCCTACAACAGCTCATCGAAACAGGGAAAATTGGCTAAAAACCTGCCTGCGAAGATGTTTACTTTTCATACCGTGATCATGTGCACAGTTTTGCTTACAAAATCTCAATCATGGCACGATTAAAATCAAGAAATCGTTTTCGAAAAAGGATACTATTTCTTACCGAAACACAAGAGAGCTTGCAGCATATAAAAAGTGCTCTTATTCTAGTAGGCCTAATTCAGGCTTAGCTAAAATATGGATAGCGCAAGCGTACCCTGCAGAGGAAGTGAGATATTATGGTTCTAGGTAAACCTCAAACCGACCCAACATTAGAGTGGTTTCTTTCACACTGTCATATTCATAAGTACCCTTCAAAGAGCACGCTAATTCACGCGGGCGAAAAGGCAGAAACTTTGTACTACATCGTTAAAGGTTCTGTTGCGGTTCTTATCAAAGACGAAGAAGGTAAGGAGATGATCCTTTCTTACCTAAACCAAGGAGACTTTATTGGTGAACTTGGTCTATTCGAGGAAGACCAAGAGCGCACAGCTTGGGTTCGTGCTAAATCTCCTTGTGAAGTTGCTGAAATTTCTTTCAAGAAGTTCCGTCAGCTTATCCAAGTAAACCCAGACATCCTAATGCGTCTTTCTGCGCAGATGGCTCGTCGTCTACAAGTAACTAGCCAAAAAGTGGGTGACCTGGCGTTCCTAGACGTAACTGGTCGTATCGCTCAGACGCTTCTGAACCTTGCAAAACAACCAGACGCAATGACTCACCCAGACGGCATGCAAATCAAGATCACTCGTCAAGAAATCGGTCAAATCGTTGGCTGTTCTCGTGAGACAGTAGGTCGTATCTTGAAGATGCTAGAAGAGCAGAACCTAATTTCTGCGCACGGTAAAACTATCGTTGTTTACGGGACTCGTTAATCTCGAACTAGAGTGACACGAACAAAATTATAAAAGCCACCAATGGCAACATTGGTGGCTTTTTATTTGCTCATGACCAAATGAGATAGGGTACAGCGAACACTAATGAGTAAGCTTAACAGGTTAACAGGTTAACAGGTTAACCCTAAAACTTAGCCATTCGTACTTTCAAAGATTTTGTCAGCTGAAGCGGCCACGAAACCTGGGTACAAATCACCATTTTCCATCGGATAGCGCTTAGCAAATTCATAAAACCCGCCAGGGATAATTTCAGTGCCTTCGCTAAAACGAACCGCTACTTTATCTGCCATGGTCGATGACTGCTCTAGCAACACCTCAGGAGTGCCCTTCACTTCACCACCATTTTCATTAATGGTAAACCCAGCGGTACGCAGATGATCGTTTACCTGCTTCACTTCTTCATATTCATTGAGCTGGTTAACGCTCACCGTGAAGTGGTTTGCTCCGTAACCATGCGCCGCAAGCCAAGATGCGTACTCACTTTCTTTAGCCAACGTTTGGTAATCAGCAAAGCTTAAATCCCACAAGCGTCCACCATGTAAGAATGCGCTATCGTTCAGCTTGTCAGCATCGACTTGTGCCACCAAATTTTTCACAATCTCTTGTAGCTCAGGAGAGCACTCTTCAACTTTTAGCTCACTAATAAATACTTTAGGTTGCTTCGGATCTGGGTGCTCATAGTGCTTAGCAACCAGCTTTTTGCTTTCGAAAACGTAATCACCACACGCCTTGTAACCAATAGCTACAAATGGCTTAGCTAGAGTTTCAATACCAAGAGGCGCGATATTGAAGGTACGTAAAGCTATATGATCATTAATCAGAGGCTCATCTTCTTGAAGCAGCTGATGCACTTTAGCAGCCGAAGGGCAAAGACGTTGAATGTAATCTTGCCATAGCGATTCAAATAACACATCGGGCGTCATAACGACTCCTTGTTACGAGATGTAGAGTTTAAAGGTAAGCGGAAGTTGGCTGCTCGTTCACAACAAAAGTTGTCCAGAATAATGAACGAGCAACCATCAACCTGTGACGGTAAATGCCAGTCAGTCAACACGCTTTTCCGAGTCTTTGCTCACTTTTCGTGTTCTGCCAACGATCACTACAACCCATACCTAAATGATGCGCTGGCAAGGTGAGCCGCAATGCATAGTTGCGACTCTATTATTAAAACTTATAGCGCTACACCTGGACTCAATGTTGCAGGCAAGACAGTCTCTTGACCTTCCATTGATGCCATTGGGTACGCACAGTAATCTGCTGCGTAGTAAGCGCTTGGGCGCAAGTTACCCGACGCCCCCGGACCACCAAATGGCGCATCACCGCTTGCACCAGTGAGCTGGCGGTTACGGTTCACGATACCTGCACGAATGTGGTCAACGAAGTATTCCCATTCTTGGTCGTCGGTTGAGACCAAACCAGCAGATAAGCCAAAGCGCGTATCGTTTGCTAGCGCCACGGCTTTGTCTAACCCTTCGTAACGCACCACTTGCAGAAGTGGGCCGAAGTATTCTTCATCTGGTAACTCAGCAATGTTCGTTACATCAATGATGCCAGGAGAAACAAACGCCGCCTCTCCTGCTTTCGCTTCAATCAAGCTTTCACCGCCAAGAGACTGTAGATTAGCTTGTGCATCAAGAATAAACTTGGCTGCCGCGACCGAAATTTGCGGTCCCATAAATGGCGCAGGTTCTGCAAATGGTTGGTCTACGCGAATATTGCGTGTCGCTTCAACGAGTTTGGTGATAAGCGCATCGCCTTTTTCACCCAATGGCACATACAAACGACGAGCACACGTACAACGCTGCCCAGCACTGATAAACGCTGACTGGATGATGGTGTAAACCGTGGCATCCAAATCACCATATTTATCAGAGATCACCATCGGGTTATTACCACCCATTTCTAGTGCGAGCATCTTGCCCGGTTGACCCGCAAATTGACGGTGTAATACATGCCCCGTATTTGCGCTACCCGTAAACAGTACGCCATCGATGCCTTTTGCGTCAGCTAGGGCGATACCAGTTTCTTTCGCGCCTTGAACAAGGTTAATCACGCCTTTCGGCAGACCGGCTTCTTCCCATAGCTTCATTGCCAATTCACCCGTCCATGGCGTTTGCTCAGACGGTTTGAAGACTACCGTGTTACCAGCCAGTAGCGCAGGCACAATGTGACCATTTGGTAGGTGGCCTGGGAAGTTGTAAGGACCAAACACCGCCATCACGCCCAATGGGCGGTGGCGCAATACGATTTGGTTGCCTGCTGCTTCACGGCTCGCCTCACCAGTGCGGTCATGATAAGCGCGAATCGAAATGGCAATTTTACCTGCCATGGCTGCTGCTTCAGTGCGCGTTTCCCAAATCGGCTTACCGGTTTCTTTGGCAATCACTTCGGCGATTTTTTCGCTGTTCTCTTTTACTTTCTCCGCAAAAGCCAACACGATTGCCTCACGCTCTGAAAATGGACGCTTTTTCCAGTCAATAAACGCTTCACGCGCTGCAGATACCGCCTGGTTCACCTGCTCTGCCGTTGCACCTTTGCCTTGCCAGATCACTTCTTGGTTGTACGGCGACAGAGACGTAAATGCTTCACCCTGACCTTGTACCCATTCACCTGCAATCCAATGTGTCATTGTTTCTATCCTTAAATTCTGTCGTCTGTTACTGCGGAAGAAGGCGAACGAAATCCCCTTCTTCAACCGAAAGTGCATCCGCAACGTCTGGTGCAATCATCACGCTTTGTGTTTCTGCGTCATACGCCGCTTTAGTGACTGTCGCACGGAAGTTCTCGAAAGATGAATTACACATCAAGAAGTCTTGTGTGCTGGAATGTTCAGAGATTTTGACTTGCGCACGGAATGAATGACGTACCGACTCAATATTACGCAGATCACACTCAACCGTTGGGCCACCGTCGAAGATGTCGACGTAGCCTCGGTTGGTAAAACCTTCACGCTCAAGCAGCTTCAGCGCTGGACGCGTGTTGTCATGTACTTGACCAATCACGGCTTGCGCTTCTGGGCTGAGCAGATTGATGTAAATAGGCAGTTTCGGCATCAAGTCGGCGATAAAGCCTTTCTTGCCGATACCTGTCAGGTAATCTGCAAGCGTGAAATCGATAGAGAAGAAATGCTCTTGAAGCCATTGCCAGAATGGTGAATTACCCTCGTCGTCTGAAACGCCTCGCATCTCCGCAAAGATCGTTTCAGAGAAGCGCTCTGGGTGCTCTGCCATCATTAGGAAACGACACTTCGACATTAGACGACCATTCAGACCTTGGCGGAATTTCTCACGCAAGAACAAGGTACAAATTTCGCTGTTACCCGTGTAGTTATTACCAAAAGTAAGCAGTTTAACGACGTTGTTAACGCCAAGCTTTGGCGACGAGTGCACAACTTTACTAATGTGATATGAGTAAAATGGGACATCCCAGCCGATAGATGCTTCGATTCCGGTGGTACCCGCAACCTCACCCGTTTCAGAGTCAAAGCCAACCATCAGGTAGCCTTCATCGCCTGGTTCTGCCACATCTGGCTTACCAAAGCTGTACTCTGAATGTTTGATTCGATTGGTTAACAGTTCTTCGTTAACCGGTAGAGATGTAAATCCGTGACCAGACTCCACCGCACAAGTGTGCAGTGCGTCGTAATCCGACATCGCGATAGGGCGAACTACTAGCATCAATACTCCCTCCAGATGCAAGAAGATCCTAACTATATTGTAGGAACAATTCCCCCATCAGAGATCCTTGACGGGGGTGTCTGCGTTGACGTTTAAACTGATATCGCGCTTAAACTAAAGTCGCGATCGCTTTATCCAGTTTCGCCAAGCCTTCTTCAATTTCTTGTTGTGTGATAACGAGTGATGGTGTGAAACGTACGACATTGGCACCCGCAACCAATACCATGAGACCTTGTTTACCTGCAGCAACCAGCACGTCACGCGCACGGCCTTGCCATTCTTCATTTAGTGCAGCGCCAAGTAATAGGCCTTGACCGCGCACTTCTGAGAAGATGTTGTACTTCGCGTTGATCTTCTCTAGACCTTCACGGAACATTGCTTCGCGTTCTAGTACACCAGCCAAAACCTCTGGCTTAGTGACTTCATTTACAACCGCTTCTGCAACCGCACACGCTAGTGGGTTACCGCCATATGTAGAACCGTGAGTGCCCACTTTCATGTGCTCTGCCAATTTTGCTGTCGTTAGCATTGCACCGATTGGGAAACCGCCACCAAGTGATTTCGCAGTACTTAGAATATCTGGCGTGATACCTAAACCTTGGTAAGCGTAGAAGTTACCTGTACGGCCATTACCAGTTTGCACTTCATCGAAGATCAGTAAGGCGTTGTGTTTGTCACACAGCTCGCGAACCGCTTGAGCGAACTCAGGCGTTGGTGGCACGATGCCGCCTTCACCTTGTAGTGGCTCCATCATGACCGCACAAGTACGATCAGACATGTGTGCTTGTAAAGCTTCGATATCGTTGTAAGGAAGGTGTGTCACGTCGCCTGGCTTAGGACCGAAGCCGTCAGAGTATGCCGCTTGGCCACCAACCGTTACGGTAAAGAATGTACGACCGTGGAAACCTTGTTTGAATGCAATGATTTCAGATTTCTCAGTACCATGAACGTCTGCTGCATAACGACGTGCCAGCTTCAAAGCGGCTTCGTTTGCTTCTGCGCCAGAGTTAGCAAAGAACACACGCTCAGCAAAACTCACTTCTGTTAGCTTTTTCGCCAGACGAAGGGCTGGTTCGTTCGTCATAACGTTACTTAAGTGCCAAAGCTTGTTAGCTTGCTCTGTTAGTGCGTTTACCATTACTGGATGACAATGGCCAAGACAGCTCACTGCAATACCACCAGCAAAGTCGATGTATTCATTACCTTCCTGATCCCAAACACGTGAACCTTTACCTTTAACAGGGATCATTTCCATCGGGTTATAGCAAGGTACCATTACCTCATCGAATAAACCGCGCTCTACTTTAATTTCCGTTGTCATTGCACATTCCTTCTTGATACCGCATGCGTAGCAGATAAGCGAATTTAACCGGCTCTCTTTGCCAGCAAATAATGTTTTGCATTTAAGCTATTGCGGCATTGTATTTACATTTAATTAACCATTTCAATAGTGATTTATTCTTTTCGTTCTCGAAAGCAACTTCCATTAATCACTGCTTATGACTATTTATGCATCAAGAAAGTAAAATAGAGAAGTGATTTTTTATAAATGTTATGTAATACAGGGGATAGAAGGTTTAAAAAGACATGAATAGACAAAGAGACTCGAGAGAATCGCATAGTTTTGCAATCTGCTCACCTCAGCAAAAAGATGAATGATTTGTTAAGAAAAGTGATCGCGATCAGATCGCTTTGCGTGCTAAAAAGTTCGCAAGCAACTCGTGACCTTGCTCAGTTTTGATTGATTCTGGGTGGAACTGCACCGCATCAATTGGCAAGGCTTTATGTTGGTAACCCATTATTTCATCCATGCTTCCGTCCGGCAGTTCTGTCCATGCAGTCAGTTCAAACACGTCGGGTAAAGTACCGTTTTTCACCACAAGAGAGTGATAACGGGTTACCGTGAGTGGGTTATTCAGATTTTTAAACACACTACGACCGTTATGACGAATCGGTGAGGTCTTACCGTGCATCACTTGTCGTGCACGTACCACTTCACCCCCAAACACTTGCGCTATCGCTTGATGGCCAAGGCAAACACCCAATATTGGAAGCTTACCAGCGAAGTGTTCTATCGCTTTCAGTGAAATACCTGCTTCGTTCGGCGTACATGGCCCTGGCGAGATCACCAAATGAGTTGGGTTGAGCGCCTCAATGCCTTGGATATCGATTTCATCGTTACGCACCACCTTTACGTCTGCACCAAGCTCGCAGAAGTATTGGTAAAGGTTGTAGGTAAAAGAGTCGTAGTTATCGATGATCAACAACATAAAGGGTCGGTTGCTCCAATCCGTTTTGGCAATGCTTACGTAGTGAATCGCCACGTTCGTGACAATCAAGGGCGGTATTTTGCTATACCAAGCAAGAAAGGCAAGTTTTTGCTGAATAAAAAGGCCAGCATAGGCTGGCCTTTGGTCTTTACAGTTATTTAGGAACTGTTTGTCAGGAAGTAAATTCGCTTAGCGGCGACGACGGAATAAGCCGAGACCTAGCAGCGCAAATAGAGCACCAAAACCAAACGAACCACCATCTGAATCCTTCGACCCTTCTGTTCCAGCTTCAGTTTGCGTCATTGAAACATCACGAACAGAGCTAAACTTCACGATATTACCTGTCGAGTCAGTCACTTTCTCTTCTAACTGATAATTACCTTGCTCTGGCGTTTGTTCAAACTCAATATTCACGCTACGCGCATCAATATCAGCTTGAACTAAGGTTTGGCTAGCCGAGTAAGCTTTCGTATCGCTGCTTGCCGCAGCCGCTTGTGTGGATGGCGTTAAGTTCACCGTAACAATATCGCCCACAACCGCCGTTGGTGGTAAACGGACATCGACGGCTAAGTTGTCACCTGCTTTAGGTAAATCGATGTCATCATCTGGTAAATCAATCGCGATGATCACTGGATCGTGGTCAGAGGCAGAGAACGCATCTTTGTACTTCGGCATATCACCTGTGTACTTGCTGCTGTATTCGAACAAGTTACTCTCTAGTGAGTTGATGTGCCAATCTTCAATTGCTACCACTTTTTGCGCTAGGCTGCTGCTTGCCAATGCGTGGTCCAAATTACCCAGCTCGCCCGAATAGGTGTAAGAAAACGTATCAGTGCCGTGCAGCAACGTGTTTAAATTGTGCAGACCGTAACCTTTTTCAATTTTGGTCTTCTCTACTTGAAGTTCACCATCACCAATGGTTGTGTAAGCAGCAGTATAAATGTCACGGCCGTATTTCTCTTTCGAGTAATCAGTCAGTGTCAGAAGTGGGTCTTCCATGCCATAAGCATTGAGGTCGCCCATGAGCAATACATCGCCTTTCACCTCTTTCAACGCTTCACCCACTGCGTGCGCAGCAGAAACGCGGAAGTTGTTACAGTTGCCTTGCAGATCCGCTGGCTCAGAATCTTCTACACCAGCAATCCACTCTTCAATACACTCAGAGCCTTTCGACTTAAAGTGGTTTACGACAATAGACAAATCTTCACCCGTCTCTTTCACCGTAAAGGTCTGAAGTAGACTGTGGCGTTGGTACTTATCGTAAGCAGGGTTACTTTCTGTGCCCTCTTTACGAGTAATTGTGTTTTCTGCAATGTGCTGCTCTGGCGTGATGATCACTTTTGCAGCGTCTTTTGGCGTTACTGCGTTAGCACGATATAAAATCGCCACCATGATCGCATCACTGCCAAAGTATTCGTCTTGGTATTTGTCTTGCTCTTCGATTTCGACATACGTGTAATGATCTTCAGCGTCATCAATCTCAGCATTTAGGGCATCAACTAAGTTTTGGATAGCACTGCCATCACCAAAGCCATTGTTCTCGACTTCCATCAAACCAATAACGTCTGCGTCCATCTTGTTCATCGCCGCAACGATTTTCGCTTGCTGGATCAGGAATTCGTCTAGATTAGTCGCACCACGGTTTTGTCCGGTTGGGTTTTCATGACCACTGTCAGCCACGGAGTTGAAGTAGTTCAGTACGTTGAAGCTTGCAATACGCAAATCTGAGTCCGCAATCGCTGGGGCATCTTTACGAGCCACGTCGAAGCCTTCACCTGAAGTCACGAAGTTGGTGTTATTGACTTCATTTGTCGCAATCAGGCGGTATTCGTTGTAGCTGTAAGCCACGACACCCTGTAGACCTTCTACTCGAGAACCAAGGCGAATGTGCTGCTCTGAAGAGCCATCTTGATCTGCATCTTTAGCAAAATCTGGGTAGTATGGGATTTGGCCGTTTGGTGCTTTGCCATCTGATTCTAGGTATACGCGGTTCGCTGCGTTGTCTTTTGCTAGCTCAACGGCTGCATCGCTCTCTGCCGCGTGTAATTGAGTCGGCTTTAACAATGGCGCTTCATGAGAGAGCATCATATTGTTACGACGTGAATCGTAGTCGTAAGAGAAGTTTCGAGTTACAAACAAGTCACTTGCCGAGGTCAACTCAACTTGCATGCCTTCATGACGCTCTAGCGCATCACGTAGTGTCTCACCTTCTTTGATAACAAGATCGGTAACTCGAGGGGTTTCAGAGGTGCCTGTTTTCACATAGCTGTTAGCATCAGAAGCTAGCTGAGTATTGCTGTAGTACTCTTGAACTTTACCTTTCACACAAACAACGTCACCAGCTTTTAGCTCCGTGTCTGCCGCATCGGTATGAATGAACAAACCTTCTGAGGTCTTGTCGTTGTTATCACTTTCTAGTGCTTGTAGGTAGAAACCTTTGGTTAGGCCAGTGGTAACAGCAGTCACGACACCAGTTACGAAATGATCTTCGTCAGTAATGTATGGGTAACCATCAATGAATGGAGACGTATCGCCTTCACCTTGAATATCTTGGATGGTAGTGAAGTTAGGTTGCTGACCGTCTACTTCACAAGCGAATGGTGCTGGTGGCTCAGTCGCATTTAGCTCACCAAGGCCGTCAATGTTGTCTTTCTCAAATGCCGTCCACTGAGATGCATCATAAGTAGCAGAAGGGGTTAGTGCATCACTGTTACGAACTAATGTGGTGTCTTTACCAAAATCTACGTCACCCATCACACCGATGATGTCGTGTACTTCACCATCTTTAAGCAGTGCGATCGGGTCATCACCGTTAAAGTTCGCGACGCTTTTATCTGTAATATCCGCGATAGCTTTGATGGTATCGCTCGCGTCACCATGCGCCAGTACATACACTTGGTTAGCTTGTAGCATCACTTGGCTAAGGTCGAATGTGCTACCCCAAGTACCACCACCGTTTGATGATTTCGCCAACTCGTAGCCAGTGAGTGTCACCGCAGTATCACCCGTATTAGCGATCTCTACCGCTTTATTATAAGCGCCGCCTTCTACGTATTGGGAAATAATAATCTCTGCGTTCGCGTTTGCACTAAGTGCACTGGCGATGGTTAATGCGAGTATTGAGGGTTTGATTAACGTGTCCATTGTCATACCTGATATTTATGTAAATGCAAACTTAGCTCTGGTTAGAGCCTGCCATTTGCGTC
>NZ_WXWS01000606.1:0-12283 GCF_009904715.1 Vibrio sp. V42_P2S4T144
CAATTTATACAATATACATTTTTGGCATCTTTCAGGATGAAAAGAGTGAGACAAGGATGAAATTACCTAAGTTGCTTTTATTAGCGTCGATGATGAGTCCAATACTGGCAACATCAAGCTATGCCGCGCCGTATCCCGCAGGTGTGACCCTCGATGAGACACAAGAAATTACGCTAAACAATGGAGCTGAAGTTACTTCTATTGATCCAGCCAAGCAAGCCGCAGAGCCCGCTTTTAATCTCGGTCGAGACCTGTTTGAAGGTCTGGTCATTCAAGATAAGCAAGGTAAAACCATTCCTGGTGTTGCTGAGTCTTGGTCAGTCAATGACAACAATACGGTTTATACCTTCCACTTACGTGATGCAAAATGGTCAAATGGCGAAACGGTCACTGCACAAGATTTTGTCTACAGCTGGCAACGCTTACTGAATCCAAGCACTGCTTCACCCTACGCTTGGTTTGCGGCCATTCCAAATATCGAAAACTCGCAAGCGATTATGAAGGGCGAAGCCGAGCCTGAGTCTTTGGGCGTGAAGGCGCTGGATGAAAAAACATTCCAGGTAACACTCGAAGAGCCTATTCCCTTCTTTACGAAACTATTAAGTCATCCAGTGCTTGCCCCCGTTCACAAAGCGACCGTTAAAAAACATGGCAACCGTTGGACCCAGCCTGAGCATATCGTTACAAATGGTGCGTTTACTGTCTCTGAATGGAAAGTTAACGAAAAACTGGTGATGGTTAAAAATCCACATTATTGGGACGCAAGCAATGTAGTGCTGGAAAAAGTCACTTGGCTACCAATTGGTGATGCAAACGTAGTGCTAAACCGCTACCTAGCTGGTGAGATAGACCAAGCGGTTTCCATTCCTGCCGCTCAGAAGAAAAAGTTAATTCAACAACGCCCACAAGAGGTGGCAAGCACCAGTGCGTCTCTTGGCTCCACATTCTATTACCTCAACACTCAACAAGGGCCAACAAAAGACGTTCGGGTTCGTAAAGCCCTCTCATATGCCATTGACCGTCAACTGTTAACGAGTGCTATTTTGAGAAACGGTGGGGTTCCAATGTATACCCTTGTGCCACCTCAAACAGATGGTTTTAAATCTCACACTCCTGAGTTCGCAACTTGGAACCGCCATAAACGTATCGAAAAAGCGCAGCAATTACTGTCAGAAGCTGGATACGATAAAAGCAATCCGCTTAAGTTAACGTTTACCGTACCAACTTTCTCGATGGACGTAAAAATGGCAACCACCATGGCAGGCATGTGGAAAAGCCGATTGGGTGCGCAAGTCACGATAAAACAGCTAGAACCGAAAGTGTTCTACGCACTTAAAGAGCCGACCGACATTACTCGCGGCGGCTGGACGGCCGACTACAATGAAGCCTCTACATGGTTGGATATCTTCGTTTCTAGTGGTGAGTACAACGATTCTCGTTATAACAACCCGCAATACGACGAGTTAATGGCTCGCTCAAAGACCATGAGCAACCCATCAGAACTGTATTTACAAGCAGAAAGCATGCTGATTGAAGACATGGCCATTATTCCTATTTATCGTCCGGGTAACGATCAATACCTCATCAAGCCTTACGTGGGCGGCTACGAACTGACAAACCCTGAGTCGTCGTACTACCGCAAGAATGTCTATGTAACAGCCCACTAAAAGCATGTTTTCGGTCTGAGTCGGCAAGTTCAATGTTTACTTGCCGTTCCTCATATCTCTCGGTGGAGAAGGCAACCTGAGCTCAGACCATTTTTTTATTCATAACCCTTCGAAGTGATTTCGGATGACCAAAGGATGATGGATCATGATTTGGTACATTGTTAAGCGATTAGCTATCGCTATCCCCACGCTTCTATTCATCGCACTCGTATCATTTTGGCTGATGCACATTGCACCAGGGGGGCCATTTGATATGGAACGGCCTATGCCAGAGGTGGTACGTGCGAATATCGAAGCAAAATTCCATTTGGACCAGCCCTTCCTTACTCAGTTTTGGATTTACATTGGTAATTTCATACAAGGAGATCTCGGTCCGAGCTTCGTTTATCAAGACTTCAGTGTTACACAGCTCGTCGCACAATCATGGCCAGTTTCAGCAGTATTAGGCGTGCTCTCCTTTTGTATTTCCGTTCCACTTGGCATGTTGCTTGGCACCATTGCGGCATTGAACCGAAATAGCCGCCTAGATTACGGCCTGATGACACTTTCGATGACTGGAGTTGTGGTTCCGGCTTTCGTGCTTGCTCCAGTTTTAGTCATGATCTTCGCTATTCAGCTCGGCTGGTTCCCTGCTGGTGGTTGGGAAGGAGGAAAGCTGGCTTTTCTTGTTCTTCCCGTGCTCAGCCTAGCGATTGGCTCCATTGCGAGTATTGCACGCGTCATGCGTGGCGCAATGATTGAAACGCTCAACCAACCATACATTCGAACGGCAAAAGCCAAAGGTTTGTCCACAACCTACATTTTATTCCATCACGCTTTGCGACCATCCCTGATTCCCGTCGTTGCGATGCTCGGCCCTGCGTTTGTGTCTGTCGTGACAGGCTCGGTAATTATCGACATTTTCTTTGGTACAGGTGGCATGGGACAACACTTTGTGTCTGGGGCTCTCAACCGCGACTACGGCCTAGTAATGGGCATTACTCTGATTGTCGCTTCACTCACTATCTTCTTTAACCTTGTGGTCGACTTGCTATATACGATTATCGACCCTCGTATACGCGTTTAGGAGTCCGGCATGTTAACGATAAAAAAACTGGATACACAAGCTCTTCAAGATCAAGTCGTCGACAATATTGAAGCCGTCGAAGGTCGCAGTCTTTGGCAGGATGCATGGACTCGATTTCGTAAAAACAGAGCCGCGATGACATCAGTGTATGTTTTGGCGTTCATTACCTTATGCATCACCTTCGGCCCCTCTCTTGCCGCTTTTGGCCATGATGAAATTGACTGGGAAGTGCTCATCGATCCATACGAGCTAGGGAAACCTTCACTGAGCAGTGGCCATTACTTTGGTACCGATGATCTCGGGCAAGATGTCTTTGCTCGCACGATGCAAGGCGGCAGGCTCTCTATTTTGGTGGGTTTTGTCGGCGCCTTAGTCGCCGTTGTTATTGGTACGATTTGGGGAAGTATTTCCGGCTATCTTGGCGGCGTTGTCGATAGCGTAATGATGCGCATTATTGAGGTGCTCGATTCGGTGCCATTTATGTTTATGGTTATCCTGTTTGTTACCCTTTTTGGCAACAACATCTACCTGATTTTTATCGTGATCGGAATGGTATCTTGGCTGGGCATTGCCCGTGTTGTACGTGGTGTCACCTTCGGTCTAAAAAAGCGAGAGTTCATCGAAGCCGCACACTCTATTGGGGTTTCTAAATTGACAATTGTCCGACGCCATGTTCTGCCTAATGTTCTTGGGATCGTGATGGTTTATTCCTCCTTAATGGTACCAGGATTCATTATGTTCGAATCGTTTTTAAGCTTCTTAGGGCTTGGTGTTCAACCACCAGACACGAGCTGGGGGATCCTGATTTCCGAAGGCGCAAAAACAATTGACGTTGCATTGTGGATGCTGCTTTTTCCCTCTCTGTTTTTAGTTGCCACCCTCTTTTGTTTTAACTTCATCGGCGATGGCTTGCGTGATGCTCTTGACCCGAAAGACCGATAAGGACAAACCCATGCTATCTATTGAAAACATGAACGTGCGCTTCGATACGCCAGATGGGCAAGTGCAAGCGGTCAGTAATCTCTCCTACTCGATTAAAGCGGGCGAAACTCTTGGGATTGTTGGGGAATCAGGTTCGGGAAAAAGCCAGTCTGTTTTCGCATTAATGGGGTTAACCGCGGATAACGGCGCCGTGTCTGGAAGCGCAATGTTCCACGGTGATGATTTACTCGCGATGTCTAAAAAGCAGCTCAACCGCATCCGTGCAGAGAAAATCGGAATGATCTTTCAAGATCCGATGACGTCACTCAACCCATTTATGAAAATTGGCAAACAGCTTTGTGAAGTTCTCATGATTCATAAAGGAATGACCCGAAAACAAGCAAAAATTGAATCGATTCACATGTTGGATGCGGTGCGTATTCCCTCTCCCGAAACTAGGATGAATCAATACCCTCACGAATTATCTGGCGGAATGCGTCAGCGAATCATGATAGCGATGGCCTTGTTGTGTAAGCCCGAGTTGTTAATTGCAGACGAACCAACCACCGCGTTAGATGTAACCGTTCAAGCTCAAATTTTGACGCTATTACGAGACTTACAACAAGAGTTCAATACGGCTATTTTACTGATCACTCACGATATGGGCGTCGTCGCCGAGATGTGTGATCGCGTATTGGTCATGTATGGTGGTCAAAAAATGGAGCAATCAGATACCGAGACATTGTTCGCTCAACCTGCGCACCCCTACACTCAAGGCCTGCTAAAGGCGATTCCTTCCATCACTGAAGATATGCCGCGTTTACCAACCATCCCAGGTAACCCACCAAGTGCGTTGATTAACCATCAAGGGTGTCCGTTTAGAGAGCGGTGCGAGCATCGAGAGACGCGTTGCCAATACGAAACCCCACGGTTTTCTCCATTAAACACGAGCCAGTCCATTGCCTGTCACGTTAAAGCACCCAGTGTTATCACTCCCATTCAAATAAAAGCTTAAGGAGGCGTTATGAATAAAAAAGAAGTCCTCATGTCTGCTCGTGATTTAAACGTCCACTTTCCTGTTTCACGTCATCTTATTACAAGTCGACGTAAAATCGTGAAAGCGGTCAATGGTATCGACTTAGATGTTTACCGAGGTGAGACACTTGGCATTGTGGGGGAATCAGGCTGCGGAAAATCAACACTTGCACGCGCCTTACTTCGCTTAATTGAACCTACACATGGCGAGTTGACTTGGAAAGGTCAAGACATGCTCGGGTTTAGTAAAAAAGAGCTTTCCTCTCGACGCAGAGAATTTCAGATGGTGTTTCAAGACCCATCCGCTTGTTTGAATCCGAGGTTAACCATCTCAGAATGCATCGCCGAACCACTGCTCACCCACGAGCCAAAGCTTAAACGGGCAGAGGTAGAAAAGCGTGTCATCGCTATGATGGATAAAGTGGGTCTCTTGGCGAGCCAGCGAAACCGCTATCCACATGAGTTTTCCGGAGGTCAATGCCAGCGTGTGGGCATTGCCAGAGCATTAATTCTCAATCCAGATTTGGTCGTGTGTGATGAACCCGTTAGTGCGCTAGACGTCTCCATACAAGCTCAGGTCATCAATCTTCTAGATGATCTTAAACAAGAAATGGGGTTAACACTGGTGATGATTGCGCATGACTTAAGCGTGGTGCGCCATATCAGCGACCGCGTTATGGTGATGTATCTTGGTAAACCTATGGAAGTAGGACGTTACGATAAAGTATTTGATGATGCACAACACCCCTACACCAAAGCACTGTTATCTGCTGTCCCGATAGCTAATCCGCAATTAGCACGTGACCGTGAAATACAACTATTGCCCGGCGACCTTCCTTCTCCACTTAATCCACCGAGCGGTTGCGTTTTTCGTACTCGATGCCCAGAAGCCACCGAAGTATGCGGGCAACAGAACCCAATAAAAACAGGCTCGGAGCAGCATCATATCTATTGCTCAAATATGACTTTAGGAACCATTTAATGAACAATACTAACTCAGTAAACCAACGCCTTACGTTATTGCGTGAGGCAATGTCCTTTCACAACGTGTCTGCATATATCGTGACCAACAATGACCCACATAACAGTGAATACTCAGCGGTTCATTGGTTAGCGCGAAGCTGGATTTCAGGTTTTACCGGCTCAGCAGGCGATGTCGTCATTACCCAACAAGGTGGTGGCCTGTGGACTGATGGTCGTTACTATATTCAAGCTGAAGAACAGTTACACGGCACAGGACTTGAACTGTTTAAAGCCAAACAACTAGAAACACCGACAATTGCCAAATGGCTGGCTACCACGCTCCCAGAAAACAGTATTGTCGCGGTTGACGGGCGCGCCATCAGTTACGCTTTTTATCAAGGCCTCAAACAAGCCTTTGAAACGAAAAACATTAAGATCATTGTCGACCTGGATTTACTCACACCGATTTGGCTTGAAAGACCACCTCGCCCAAGTGCACCCGTATTCGAGCACCCCACCGCTTTTGCTGGCGTTGACACAGAAAATAAGTTAGCGAGAATCCGTTCTTGGTTAACCGAGAACCAAGTAGATAGCTTATTAGTGTCAACGCTAGATGATGTCATGTGGACAATGAATATTCGAGGTGGTGATACGAATTACTGCCCAGTTTCTGAAGCCTATCTAATCGTAGAGCAATCACTTGCGACACTGTTTATTGATAAGGCCAAACTGCCTCAAGACGTTGAAAGAGCACTGACCGAGCAGAGTGTACACATTCGCCATTACAACTACGTAAGTCAGTATTTGAATCAGCAATGTGAGGGATTATCGCTCGCTTTTAGCCCGACCCACACAGCCAGCTTATTGGTGAGTTCGATTGAACGGAATGTGAATCTAAAGCCAATGGCTTGCCCTGTAACGGCAATGAAGGCCATAAAAAATGCGACCGAGCTAACTAGCCTAGAACAGGCATTAACAGACGATGGTGTGGCAATCGTAAGGTTTATGAACTGGCTAGAAGAGCAAGTTCCAAGCGGACTCGTTACAGAATTATCTGCTGAGGCACAACTGAATCACTATCGCCGTCAAACCCGACATTATGTAAGTGACAGTTTCCGCACTATCGCAGGCTTCGCGGCTCACGGGGCAAAAATGCATTATGCCGCCGATGAAGAAAGCAATGCGGCAGTCAATGAAAGCAACTTCTTTCTCGTCGATTCTGGTGGCCAATACCTTGGCGGGACAACAGACATCACCCGTACTTTCCACTTCGGGTCACCGACCATTAAGCAGCGCAAAGATTATACCTTGGTGCTCAAAGCGGTCATCCGACTGACTCAGACTCGATTCATGAAAGGCTCTACGGGTGCCAATCTTGATATCATGGCGCGTGGCGTCTTATGGCAACATGGTATTGATTACAAGTGCGGCACTGGACACGGCGTGGGCATTTGCTTGAATGTTCACGAAGGGCCACAAAATTTCTCGCAAAGCCACCACGAGGTTGAACTAAAACCGGGTATGGTCATTACCAATGAACCAGGCGTTTATCGCGAAGGTGAGTACGGGGTAAGAATAGAGAACATTCTTAAAGTTGTAGAAGTAGAACAAAATGAGTTCGGCACGTTCTACGGTTTTGAGACCATCACTCTTGCTCCAATTGCGACCAACGCCCTTGATTTATCAATGCTAGATCAAGCAGAGCTAGACTGGCTCAATCATTACCATTCACGAGTCTATCAAGCACTTAGCCCTTTTCTTGATACGCAAGATAAAAACTGGCTTCAACGCACAACCCAACTTATTGAGAAATAGGATATCAGCAAGCTTTATAACGTTTTCATTTTCATCTCAAACTCCTTGTTTGCCAGCCTTCGGGCTGGTTTTTTTTATAGAGATAACGGCGTGAAAAACAAAAACGCCCCGCAATGTTAGCGAGGCGATCAATTAAATTAAAATGATGCAGTTAAAATGCCCTACTGACGACACTTCTGAGCATCAAAATCAACGACGATGGCGGCATTCTCAAAGTCACCAGAGACTTTAACGTAGCCCCAGTAGTTACTCTGATTTGACAACGTAATACACTCTCCATTACCAATATTATCTGACCACCCGTGACGATTAGTATCATCCGGCCAACCAGAGTTACTGTATTCAAGCTTTAGGTTGCCCGTACCATTCCCCGTCGTTATCGCCAGATTTGAGCTCTCATTCACCGCTAGCACGCTTAGCCAAATGGTTTGTTGATTTGCCAAGCAAACGGGCTCTCCTGCTGTTAGGCGCCCACCGCTTACTTTACTTTGCACCGCGCAGTCTTGTGGCAATGTGTCATTACCGCCCAACGTTGAGATAACAACACTATGAGTGGCGGTTGCCGTCAAGCCTTCACTGTCTGTCACACTTAGACTGACCGAATACTCCCCTTCACTCCCATATTGGTGCGTCGGCTTGGTTTGTGTACTTGTCGAGCCATCACCGAAGTCCCATAAGACGCTGACGATCTTCCCGTTTGGGTCTGTACTGTTTTCACTGCTAAATGTAATGCTTTCACCGACTTTCCCCTTGTTGTTTGCGGTTATGACTGCATTAGGTGCACCATTTGAGACAAGGGCTTGCTGCCACTGCTCAAACTCACTTTGATATAAATTCGCCCATTGGGTGATCGTTGCCTTGTAATTGCTCCAATTCCCTTGGCGTGTTTCCACCAGCATTTGGTTTACGTCATCTTTATGATTTTCAAACATAAAACGTACAGCTAAGTACCCCCAACGATAAATTCGATCGACATCAAACCCATCATAAGTAGTCTCGAAAATCTCACTTAAGGTATATGTCGAGCCGTCTAAAATCGTCTCAAGTGCTGCTTGGTTGTCATTTTCTTGAGCGACATACTCTGCAATGCCTTCACTCCACCACACTATTTTTTCAGTTGGATGACTAAACCCTCCATAGAGATCAAATCGACCATCTAAGTAATGCACGTATTCGTGCTCTAGGTTCCAGACAAAGTGATCCGCGTTCGCATAAGAGGCTTCATAAGCAATAAAGTTGGGAATATTCCCCGGCTGGGAAGGGTCGCCCTCCAAGTACATACCGCCATTGTCAGTACTAATATCGAAAATTGGCCCTGCGTACTTACCATAATCAGTGCTTGAATCGAAGATATTGACTTGGAGCTGAGTGTTGTGGTCATCTTTTACTGGCTGTTCACCCGTTTCTAAAGACTGATGAAAGTAACCCTCTTCGTAACCCATTTTAGAACATGCGGCCGCGTGTTGCTCTTGCGTCATATTCTGGGACAATATTCGAATTGTCGGACTACAGGTATAAGTTTGCGATAGCACCAAGCCTTTTAGCTCAGTTTCGAAATTACAAATTCCGAACTCACTACAATCTGCGTAATATGAGGCGGTGTCCGCCGCCGCAAGCCAAACCGCGTCACCCCGACCATACATTTCATACTGTTCAAAGATTCGACTCAGCTGACTCTTCACAACAGAACTCGCGTTACCCGTATACTTGGTCAGACGCCCGAGCTCTCGCCCCGCATTCGCGGCCATAAACTCATCTTCAGCACCGATTGATGACGCCCTCAGAGCAAAATCGCCTAAAGCTTTGGCAAGGTCTGTTTGGTTACCAATTACTTGCACAAATTGCTCGTTCCACTGCCCACCAAACAAAATAGTGAAAACACCATTAACCGCATTGCGCATATACCAGTGCTGGGCGTATTGATCATTCCAACGTGTAAGCCACTGGGTCACTTGCGGTAAGTACGCGTGCTGCAAGCCCGCACTATCCATAGTGATGATGACTTCACTAAGCACTTTGCCGTGACGGTCGCTGTTCTCGTAGAAATTTGCGTTGTTAACAAACGCATCCACGGATTCTTTCACCGCTGGGGTGACCCATTCAATAAATGAGATGTTGTCATTGTAAAACTCGGCGTAATAACCTGCGCGTAAGTATAAGAACAACGTTTCTAGTTCATCGCTCCCGCCACCTGTATACCCCTTCGCCAATGTCGTAGTACGCTTCGCAATGTTGTACATATGATCGGAGCTAAATACCGACTCTTGAATCCGACTTTCAGCAGAGAATAGCTGGTTCACACACGTCGCGCCCTGACTTAAAATTTCGCCGATCAATTGGTTACTGCTTTCGGTAACCAATGCTTCCAAATCACAAGCAGTGCTCGACTCATCAAGGCTTTCAAGTGACTGTACTCGAGTTGCCTTGGAGGGCTGAATAGGGAGAGTTGCGGTTGGTTGGTATTCAACTCGATTGGATTCAACACCGTGTGTATGAGCCGAATGTGCATGTTGCTCTGTAACTAGAGAAACTGGCTCGCTTAACGCAAATACGCCAGTGCTGGTTAATGTTGTCGCAATCGCGACACTCAAAGTCTTCAGTTCCATCTAATTTCTTCTATATTGAGTTTTCCTTAGATGCATTACGTCTTTTGCATCGCCACTGCCCTTATTACTGCAAGAGCATCTCCATATAATCTACTCGCAAGACAAGAAGAAACATTTTGTTAACAACTAGATGTGGCGGTATCAGTTTTTGGTACTCGAGTTGCCGTTGCACGGGCTTGCCAGAAATCGATTTGCTTTAATAATATTGATCAACTAGTTGTTTATCTTTCCATTCAAATATCTTTTATTGCTCCTCACAAAAGCTATAAAATGGTTTCTTTTCTTTTTGCTAAACAACTCCTATGACCGACGCTGATATTGAGCTACAACACCTTTGGTTAGAAGTGCAAGCCGAACGCTGGCAAAACCTGCCACGCTTTTTATTCAGTTACTACTGCTACAAGCACAACCTTGTCAGTAAAACCAACAAAGTTTGCTGGGAGACGGCACGTGCAAGACTGCCCGCTTCAACATCAATAAAAGAGCGAAAAAAGGCGGTGGTTGAACCGTTAGTCTCTGAGGAAACCGTCGTTGGGTTATTGAAATCCATCAGCAAAGATGGGGAAATGACGTTTAACGTGATGGTAACCACACTTAATGCGTTTTTGCACTATGTTGTGATTAGCAAGGAAGAGAAAGCCCGACTTAAACCAAACATGCCAGCTAGTTGGTATCAGCGATCAAACAAGTCGCCTTTGGCACGTTTCGAGCAGGCTGGCATTAATCTACAGGAGTGACATGTCAGTCATCGCTGATGATAAACACAAAAGACAAGCGCCTACAATGAGGCGCATTTGATCAAAAATTGAGGTGCCCCTAAACAAAAGTGCAAAGTGACCAACAAAGCAAAAGTTTGGTTATTCTTGAATGCCTCGAATGCGTACATTACGTCTACGTAAAACTTCTAATGTCACGAGCAAACACACCGACATAAAAATCAACAACGTAGCGACCGCCAATATGGTCGGACTAATTTGCTCTCGAATTCCTGACCACATCTGCCTCGGAACGGTTTTTTGTTCTGCCCCAGTCAGGAATAACGCCACCACAACCTCGTCGAACGATGTGCCAAAGGCAAACAAGCCGCCAGAAATCATCCCCGGACGAATCAGCGGAAAGGTAATGTGTCTGAAAGTATAAACAGGGTTTGCGCCTAAGCTAGCCGCCGCTTTTACCAGGCTATGATCAAAGCCGCTTAAGGTCGCAGTAACGGTAATGACAACAAAAGGCGTACCTAACGCGGCGTGTGCCAAAATGACGCCTAGATAAGTTTGTGATAAGCCAAGACGTGTGTAGAAAAAGTACATCGCAGCAGCAGAGATAATGACTGGTACGATCATGGGTGAGATCAACAGCGCCATAATCGTATTGCGAAAAGGCAAGTTACTACTGGCTAAACCCAACGCCGCCAGAGTTCCTAGCCCTGTTGCAACGAGTGTCGCCATAAAAGCAATAAACGTGCTGTTTTTCAGCGCCAACAGCCACTGATCACTAGTAAACATTTCTTGATACCAGCGAGTAGAATACGCTGCCGAGTCAAGGTTTAACATCCCCTCGGTAAAAGTAAAGTAAGGCGTTGCATTAAACGATAACGGGATGATGGTCAGAATTGGAGCGATTAAAAAGAACAGCACCACCCCACAAAAAGCTAAGTAACCTGCGTAAGCAACTCGCTCTACTTTTGATGCATAGTTTGGTAATGCCATGGTTATCCCCCTACCTTAAGGTTGCTAATGCCAACCACACGGTTGAACATATAAAACAGAACCAGTACAACGAACAAAAGCAGTCCACCCAATGCGCCAGCCATCCCCCAGTTCAGTGATGTCTGCATATGATAGGCAATCATATTGGAGATCATCTGTCCGTTTCTTCCACCAACCAAAGCGGGCGTAATGTAGAAGCCAATAGAAAGAATGAAAGTAAGCAAGGCCCCCGCACCTATCCCCGGTAACGTAAGCGGCATATAAACTTTGATGAACGCAATGAAAGGCGTCGCGCCTAGAGAACGAGCGGCACGGAAATAAGTTGGGCTAATTCCTTTCATTACGCTATACAGAGGCAGGATCATAAAAGGCAACAGAATGTGCACCATAGACACCACCGTTCCGAAGGTATTGTGAATCATCTGAATTCGCTCAGAAGTAAAACCCGACCAAATAAGGAGATCATTAATGACCCCTTGGTTTTGCAGCAGAACAATCCAAGAC
>NZ_WXWS01000502.1:0-12216 GCF_009904715.1 Vibrio sp. V42_P2S4T144
CTTATCGCCTAATTAAATAGGTGGTAGGGGAAGTATTATCCAAATTTCATTAAATAATAGATTCAGGTAAATATTATGACTACGCAAAACACAACAATTGATTTTTCAAAATTTGCAGATTTAAGCCCATTTGAATTAAAAGATAAACTTATTGAAGTGGCACAAACTGTTCCTGACCGCGCTTTATTAGATGCTGGTCGTGGTAACCCTAACTTTCTAGCGACACTACCTCGTAAAGCGTTTATTCGTTTGGGTGAATTTGCAGTATTGGAAGCTGAGCGCACTTACTCATACCTAGATGGTGGCTTCGGTGGCATTCCTGATGGTGTGGGCATTGTTGAGCGCTTCGACACGTTTGCAAACGACAATAAGAAAGACCAAGGCGTGCAGTTCTTAGAAAAGTCGTTGAGCTACGCAAAAGACCGTTTGGGTCTAGAGAAACAAGCTTTCTTGAATGAGCTGGTTAACGCATACCTTGCATGTAACTACCCAGTGCCACCACGCATGTTGACGAACATCGAAACCGTTGTGAAGCAATACATTGCAGAAGAGATGTACGGTCCAATGCCAATGACGACAGACTTCGATCTGTTTGCAACTGAAGGCGGTACGGCGTCTATGACGTACACCTTCCAAACTATGTTCAACAACGGTTTGTTGAAGAAAGGTGACAAGGTAGCGCTAATCACTCCAATCTTTACGCCGTACCTAGAGATTCCAGAACTGAGTGAATACGAACTGGAGATCGTTGAGCTACGTTTGGATGAGACAACATGGCAACTGCCGATGTCTGAAATCGAAAAGCTTGCAGATACAGACATCAAACTGCTTTGTGTCGTGAACCCAGCAAACCCTGCGTCTGTGAAGTTCTCGGATGAAACTCTGGATAACCTATCAAACTTCGTGAACAACGAACGTAGCGACCTGTTCATTGTGACTGACGATGTATACGGCACATTTGCGGACGACTTTGTCTCACTGTTCGCGAAACTGCCATACAACACGCTTTGTGTTTACTCGTTCTCTAAGTACTTCGGTGCAACAGGTTGGCGTTTAGGCTCGATTGCGATTCAATACAACAACGTGTTTGACGATGCAATGCGCAGCCTTCCTGAAGCGCGTCAACTTGAGTTGGACGATCGTTACAAAACGCTGACTCCGGAACCTCGTGAGATTAAGTTTATTGACCGTATCGTAGCAGATAGCCGCAGCGTAGCGCTTAACCACACAGCAGGCTTGTCTCTTCCTCAACAAGTTCAAATGGCACTGTTCTCATTGAACTGCTTGATGGACTCAGAACAAAACTACAAAGAAGCATGTAAACGCATCATCCGTGAGCGTTACAAAACTCTGTACAAAAACATGGGTGTAGAAATTGAAGAAAACAAAGATCGTGTGGACTACTACACACTGCTTGAGCTCGACACTTTGGGTGGCAAATTGTACGGACCAGCCTTCGTTGAATGGTTCAAAGCGAGCGAGAAGGGCAAAGACTTCCTGTTCCGCCTTGCACATGAAACCGGCGTTATCCTACTTCCAGGCAAAGGCTTCGATGTAGTGCACGCATCAGTTCGAGTTTCGTTAGCAAACCTTACTCACCACGAATACGAGCTTATCGGTCGTGCAACACGCAAAGTGTTGGATGAGTACTTTGCTGAGTTCCAAGGCTAATTAATCCAGCCTGATTAAGAATAGGCCTCGGCGTTGTCGAGGCTATTCCGACCAAATAAGCACAGTGCGCGGCATTGTGTTTATTTAGTCGCCAAGCTAACAAACTTCCCAATTAAGAGTGACTTATGAAAAGCATTATTTCTATTCAATCTCATGTGGTTTATGGCCATGCAGGAAACAGTTCTGCAGTCTTCCCAATGCAGAGAATGGGGCTTGAAGTCTGGCCAATCCACACGGTTCAGTTCTCAAATCATACGCAATACCAACAAGGCTGGACGGGACAACGATTCGGCTCTGACGATATTCGTTCATTAATGCGCGGTTTGGACAATATTGAAAAGCTCAGTGAATGCGGTGCGGTACTGTCCGGTTATCAAGGCAGCGCAGAGCAATGCCGCGCCGTCGCTGAAGCCGTCAGTTTAGTTAAATCGCGTAACCACAGCGCGCTTTACGTGTGCGACCCAGTGATGGGTGATCCAGATAAAGGCTGCATTGTAGAGGACGGCGTCAAAGAAGCAATCAGCCATAGTTTGTTGCCCATCGCTGATGTGATTGTTCCAAACCAGTTTGAACTGAGTGAGCTAACGGGCGTGAAAATTGACTCCCTTTATGATGCGGTCACTGCATGCAAAAAAGCCCTAGAGCTGGGACCAAAAATGGTATTGGTGAAACACCTGCATGCGCTAACAGATGATGCCTTCAGTATGATCTTAGCGACACCAAAAGCGTGTTATTTAGCTCAACGCCCAAGTATTGATTTTGACCAGCAACCCGTGGGCGTTGGGGATTTGATTTCTGCAATTTTCACTTCTTGTTTGGTGAAGAAGATGTCTCCTGTCGCTGCATTTCGTCATGCTCACAATGCGGTTTATGGCGTATTAGAGATCACCAAAGGCTATGGTACATGGGAACTGCAGACGATCAACGGCCAATACGAATTTGTCGAGCCGACGCATGAGTTTAATGTCGTGAAAATCGCCTAGTGCTAAGGCGCAGATGGATACGTAAAGTGATGACTAGAAGCTAAGCGCCACGTTATGAAATCTGTGCGTCATTGCATTGATGGATAGCGTCCTACATCTGCGATTACAGCGTTTTGATGCGCTTAGATATAGTACTTCCACACAACGAAACGGACTTCATTTTGACCCAATTAACTTCAAACTGAGTCTCTGGTCATACGCCAGAGAACATTAAATGAGACTGACTATGAATCGTTTAATTTCCTCTGGTGTAACGATAGCACTCTCGCTGTTGGTAGCGGCTTGCAGTTCACCCCATACGCTGGATGTCCGCGTTTCTCCAAGCAACTACAAAGACGTTGAAATCGCAAATTCAACACCGAAAGAACCGCTTCGAATGTGGGCCAATGAGGCTCCCGATTTCCTTTATTCGGCACACAATCAAACCACACCAATCAAAGTAGAAGGTGAGCAGCTCAATATTTTGGCCTTATCGGGTGGTGGCGTAAACGGCGCGTACGGTGCTGGCGTTTTGATGGGCTTACAGGAAAAGGGTGAGCTGAAAGACTACGCCATCATTACGGGCATTAGCGCAGGTGCGTTAATTGCGCCATTTGTTTTCATCGGTGGTGATGCAATGCCAAAAATGAAAGAAGTCATGCTCAACATCAACGATAAAAGCGTTCTGGGTAAAAAGAACTTTTTAAACACACTGTTTAAGGACGCGTTTACCGATGGCGAGAACCTCTATGACTTCATTGCAGATGCTTACCCTGAGCCAATGATTGAGGCGATGGCACAGCAACATCGCAATGGTAAACGCCTCTTTATCGGCAGTACCCATTTTGATTCAGGTGAATTAGTAATTTGGAACATCGGCGCGATTGCGAACAGCGACTTAGCGGACAAATCAGAATTGATCTACAAAGTGCTTGCGGCAAGTGCATCGATCCCTGGTGTTTTCCCTCCACAATTTATCGATGTTGAACATGATGGGGAGACACTTGAAGAGTTACACGTAGATGGTGGTCTCGCAGCTCAGGTGTTCTTTAATCCATCTAACTTCAACTATCAACAAATCTCAGAGACTCTGGGGTTAGAAAAAGCGCCTCAGCTGGATGTGATTCGCAATGGTGCTTTGAAAGCACCGTATCGACCACTAAAAGACAAAGGTTTGGATTTGGTCTCAAAAAGCGTCTCAAGCCTTACGTTAGCGCAAACTCGTGGTGATCTGTATCGAATGAAATACATCAGTGAAATCAACGATATTGAGATGCAGTTTACTTACATCGACCAAGACTTCGGATACGCCAAAGTGACGAAAGACATGTTCGACCAACATTACTTGCTAACGATTTACGAATATGGATTCAAAAAAGCCACCCAAGGACAACTTTGGGTGACTGAACTCCCTTAACACAGGAAAAAAACACAATGAAAAAAGCCGTTCTAACGTTAATGATGCTCACTGCTTCTGCGACTGTATTTGCACAAAGTGGTGCTCACCTTGATCAGCAAAAAGTCGACAGTGACATGCAGCAACTGTCTGCCATTAAAGAAGAAGGTGCAGCCTTTATCATGATTGATGAGAACTCGAGTTACGTGGCAGTCGAGTACGTGGGTAAGTGGGAAGAGATCAACAACTATGTTTCGCACAAAGAAGCGAAGCAACGCAAATTGGAAAAAGTGAACAAGCAGTTTGTGTATTCGCAAACGGGTGAAACGCTAGCGTCATTAGAACAGAAGATCGTTGACCACATTCAAGCTGATCAACCTAAGTATTTTAGTGTGGATGTTTACCGCGATTATCATGGTGACTCGGGTGAATTTAACTATTTGGCTCGCGTCGTTGAGTACAACTAAGTTAGAGAAAACCTACTGAAGCTAGTAGGTTTTTTTGTGTCGTCGAGAAGGAATTCAAACGCAGATTGTTTCCGTTACCAAGTAGCAATTCTACGATCTTGTGGTAATTTAATTAGATAACTCTAAAAAGTAAGCACAACCTATGAATTTTAGTTTTGAACAACTTCTCGCGTTCGTAACCGTTTATGAACAGCTTTCGTTTAGTAAGGCGGCGGTCAAACTCAATAAGCACCGAACCACAATAGGGCAGGTGATTACCAATCTTGAAGACCAACTGGCGGTCAACCTGTTTGAGCGAGTGGGGCGCTCGGTAGAACCGACAGAAGATGGTCATCTTCTTTACCACTATGCTAAGCAAACCATCGAACAAGCACGTACTTTCGATAAAGTCGCATTAAGTCTAGCTTACGGTGGGTTAGAGAATGTTAGTATCGCCTATTCAAGCGCTATACCACACCGTTTTCTTGTATTGCTTCGTATTCAATTAGCAGCAGATTTTCCGATGATGCGAGTTAACTTTCTTGTTCGTAATCGCAACGAAATTAAAGAGGGTTTACAGAATGGTGAGTATCAATTCGGTATTGTCAATGTACATGATAGTCGAGCAATACATAGTTTGGATGCGACGTTTTTAGGTCATTTTGAATTTGTTCCTTTCGTCCAGAAAGGTGGTGAACTCGCTTCTGTGGCACCAGATCGAGTATTGACAGCCTTGAGGAATAGTAAACAATTTGTACTGCGGTCTCTTATTGAAGAGGGAATGGGCGAAAAAGTCATCGTAAGTTCGAACCATGAAGAGGTCGACCAATTGGCCCTTGTAGTGAAAATGGTTGAAGCAGGTTTAGGATGGGCGATTCTCCCCAGAACGTTTGCCCATTCGGAGTTTTCTAATAATCATATAGAGCCAGTGGAAGCTTCTGAATTATTGGAAGGTTTTAAGTTTGGTTTTGGCCTATGGTGCCAACCCTCTAAGCAAGTCGGTGATGTAAAAAATTCAATCATGAAGGTCGTTACAGAATACCGAGAGAAAATAATCCGCGATATGACTTAGCGGCGACATGTATCTTGCTCATCCCTATCAACAACAAGACTCAATGTGAGTCTTGTTTTTTTGTGTCTGAAAAACGTTATCTTTCTAGCGAAGACTAATGTCTATTGGAAGGATATGACCCTCTATATGAGAGTATGGAATCCATACTTTTTGGCTTAATCTAATCTCGCTCAATGGGTAAGCCCAGAGCAAAAAGTGTTTTTACCATATGTCCGCTGCAAGGACGCAGATTTTCAGCCGGGTTTAGTTACCCGGCTTTTTTTATAGTAATAGAAAATGTCAGCTGTCACCCCAAGCTCTCTGTTACAACTGGCTTGTTACTTCGCTTAGCAATCCAGTACGCAACGCTACCCCAAAGCACGGTGAGTGCCCAAAGCGCCGTCCAATGTGGAGCGACTTGTTGCCAGGTTGCCCCCATTTGGTTTAGCGCTAAGAAAGCTTTTATCGCCCAAGTGCTTGGGCTTAAATCAGCAATCCATAATAAGGGAGTAGGTATGGCTTCAATCGGCCAAATAAAACCAGCCAAGAAAATGAGCGGCATAGAGCTCACTAGGACGACTAAGGTGACAAGTTCACGCCGAGGTAATAAGTAACCTAGCCAGAAGCCTAGTCCGCAACAACCTAAAAAGAACGGTAACAACATAGCGAGCAATTCGCCCGCGTTGGCGATATGGTTTACGTTTAAGCGTTCGAAGCTAAAACCAAAATAATAGGCGCCGAGTAAATAATAAATTGCCACAAATACTAACGTTCTCACAAGCAGCAGCGATCCCGTTGATACTTGTGACCAATAGCCACGACCATGACGCTGTGTTCCCGTTTGCAATCCAACCGCCATGATCAACGTTTGTTGTAAAATCAGAACAAATACTGCCGGCACTACGTATTCGATGTAACCCATGGTTGGGTTGAACGTCGGTTTCATATTAAGCTTAATAGCAGAGTAATTATGGCTAGCCATACTCATGGGCACACCATCTATCACCATTTTACTGACTTTCACTTGGGCCCCTAATGTGCCTCCCGCTTGGGCCAATCCTTCTACCACGGTTCCGTACACGAGAAAATACGAGGCGTCCGCAGCGTAGGCTAGAGTCGGGCTTTTACCTAGCATTAGGTCTTTGTAAAAGTGTTCCGGTATGACTAAAAAACCGGTGATCTCTCGTTGTAAAAATGCTTGCTTTGCATCGGCAATCGTATGAAGTCGAGTGACTACGTTGACTTGTGGGGTGGCATCAACCATACGTTCCAGCTTTAAACTCGTCTGACTACCATCTAGATTAACAATCGCGATTGGTTGTTCACGAGGCGTTTGTTGTGCATAAGGCAAAGGGTATAAAAACGAGTAAAATACGACACCACCAAACACGGTCAACGTAACGACTGGATTGGTTAGAACGGCCTTAAGTTCCGCTTTAATCAGTTGCCACAATGTCATACCGCCTCCTTCGCTTGGCGTGTTGATGAAGCTGTTCGATGTTTACCCATCAAGGCTGCGGTAATGAGCAGGGGCACAACGTAACCAATCATAGGCCATAGCGAGCTTAAAGATTGTGCGGCCGATGCTCCATAGCTTGCTTGACTCACTTGTACTTCAATGTAATGGGTAATCGGCAATAATGAACGCCATGCATAAGCGAGCGTGTTCATGTCAGAAACTGGGAATGTAATTCCCATGAACGCGAAACTTGGAGCCGTAAACGCGCCAGCAAAACTCATCGCACGTGCAGGATCCATCGACAAGAAGAAGAACAACGCTCCCATAATGATACAGGCGATAACCGTCGCCAATTGTGCTAGTAGCATAACCACAAAACTGCCTTCCATTGGCCAATCAAGCACAGAATAAAACCAGTACAAGAACAACGCACCTTGCGCCATAAAGACCGGAATGTACTGACTTAATAGGGTAGTGAGCCTGGCGTATGGCTTTTCGCCCAAAAATGCAAAGCCATTCTTTCCACCATAAATGCGAAAGTGCGCGGCAAGAATCAAAATAGTGCTTACTACAATACATATTTGCCAAATGGATGGCACGATAGCCGTTACCAAAAATTGTGCGTAGTTATTGTTACGGTTAAATAATGCGGTTATTTGTGTCGACACGGGTACAGCCTGTCCAGCCGCTGCTAACGTTGTGGTGTTACCCTTAGCCAAGTTTCCCATTACTTCAACCTGAGCGTCGAAATAGCCTTGTGCTTGCGCAACGGCAGAGTTGATCAGTTTCGCTACCAAAATGTACTGACTGTTGTAAAAGACAGAAAGTTGAGGTTGGCGGTGCTGGAGAATATCTTGGTCGAACTTAGATGGGATGACCGCGTAAGCGTAGATATCGCCTTCAATCATCGCATTTTTTGCTTCGCTTGCACTGGTGTAGTGATAGTTAACAGCCAGACTCGACGACGCATCCAAAGATTGAATGAGCTTTCGAGAAAGTTGGGAATGTTGTAGATCAACCACACCGATTGGCAGATCCCGGGCAATGCCCGCAGAGAACACTCCCCAAATCATCATCGCGAGCAAAATCGGTATCCAACTAAGGCACGAAAGCAACCACTTGTCTCGTCGTAAGATATGCCGCTGTGAAATCTTAATCGTCATAGCATTAACCTAGTGGTTGTGATTAAAGTTCAACGACAACACTCATTCCCATACGCAGTTCAGGTTCGGGTTGAGCTGGACGAGCTTCTACTTCAAAGGTACGAAGATCAAAACCTTGAGAAGCATCGGTTGCTCTCCACGTTGCAAAGTCACCCATAACGGCAACATGTGTTACTTTGAACTCAACATTTTTGTTTAAGGCAGGCAAATAGGCATCAAAGGTTGCTCCTTTTTTAAAGTGTTGAAGGTAATCTTCACGCACATTAAGTGTCGCCCAGGCATCTTCTGTATCTATCACAGTAACAACCGGGAAGCCCTGAGGTGCTAATTCACCACTTTGAAGTAGAACTTGAGAGACTTCGCCGTCAAACCAGCTGTAGATCTGAGTATCTTTCGCGTACGCTTCTACTTCGGCTACGGCACCTGATGCCATGCGCGCTTTTTCCGCCGCAGCCACTTTGGTTTCACTTCTAGCGCCTTCTTTTGCCATTTCGTACATTTGAAACGCGGCACTTTCTGTGTATTTCGCTGCTTGCCACTGCGTTAAAGCTTCATCGCGTTTTTGTTCTGCAACCACGCCATCGTTATAAAGGTTATTCACACGATTGTAGGTTTTTTCCATTAAATTCGCAGCGGCTTTGGCTTTCATCCACTGATCTTTTGCTGCTTGGATTTGTTGCTCACGTGCGCCTTTCTCAGCTTCTTGAGCTAAGGCGTCCGCCGCTTTTTCACCTGCTTTTGCTTGTTCTAACTTCGCTTCAATTTCAGGACTATGAAGGGTAAAAATAAGCTGACCTTTCTCTACATCGTCGCCTTTACGTACCATGACCTCATCAATACGCCCTGGAACTTTTGAGGAAATACTGTATTGCTGGGCTTCAATTAATCCCTGTAAGCGGATCGGTTCCGGTTGATAGGCTTGGTAAAATTGATACCCAACCCAAGAGGCAACACCCAAAGCACAAAGTGAGAGTAAAACGGGTTTTAGTGATTTAGCTGCCATGATTTATTTCACCTCTTTGGATGTTGAAGCAGGGATATAAGCGGTATTTTGATATTGTTCGAAGCTGTTCATTTCACTGCTCAATGCGAGTAGCTTGGTTAAAGATATTAAATAGCGGAAACGCGCCGCTGAACGTTGTGTTTCTATACTCGCGACATAAAGTTGTGCATCCACAACATCCAGAGAAGACGACAGACCCTGAGTAAATGCTTTTTCACGCAAGCGCAGGTTTTCGTTAGCGAGTTCAATGCTAGATGCGAGCCCTTGTACTTCATCAATGGCTTGCTGAGCCTCCAAGTATGTCTTTTGGACTAACAGCGATAAGTCTTGTTTGGCTTGGGACTTTAATGAGTCGACCTGCGAGACGACGCTTTGAGCGGCTTTGACTTTTTCGCTTCGCCCTGATGATTCAATCAGTGGAATGCTGACACCAACACCAACTAACCAGTCAGGCTTCATTTGGCTTGCGAGAGAATCGTCTTCATACAAGCTGTAGTCGCCGTAAAGATAAACTTCAGGGTAGTATTTCCCTTTTTCTGCTTTGATTAAGCTAGAGGCTTGTTTGTGTTTAGCGCTCAGAAGCTCTAACCCCGGATAGGTAAGCAACGTTTGATCGACAAAAGCAGTAAGAGGGGGAAGACTGTCGTTGATAAACAAAGATTCAGCGGGCTCTACGGCATCATCTTGCGCGAGTAATTTACCTAATGCAGCCTGAGCGATACTCAAATCGCTGGCTGCTTTACGTGTTTCTACAGATGCTTTATCTAAAGAAGCCTCGGCTTGCAGGCGCTCAACGTGCGCGATTTGTCCTTGCTCTTCAAGCTTAATGGCAAAATCTCGATGCTTTTTTAGCCCAGCTTCAACCGCTTGCCGCGTTGCGAGTACTTCCTTTGCCAGTACGACAGAAAAGTAGTACTTCGATAAATCTTCAAAACGCGCTTGTTGTTCCATTAAAAGCTGACTTTTCGCCTCATCCGTTTTGCCTTCTGCTGCTGATTGAGCCGCAGAAATTCTACCACCAGTAAAAATTGGCCAAATGGCACGAATAGACGAAGAGAAAATATCGCGCTCGGTTATGGTCGAAGTGGTATTAGCTAAGGCACCAAAAATAGGCTGAAAAGCAGGAGGTACGTTAATGTGTGCTCCTGTGCTGTCTAGAATCTGTTTTCCCGAAAGCGTGATATCGGTATCTAAACGCGTGTAATTCGCGCCAATGGTAACTTGAGGTAAGTTGAGATTGCTGGTGGCACTCTCTTGGTATTGGTAGTTCTCGACGTTTGAGCGTTGAGCTTTAAGAGAATAGTTGTTTTCTAGCAATAGCTGCCATGCGGTATCAAAAGTGATCGGTGCCGCATGACAGGCAAGGGAAATCGAGCTGCTAAGTAAGCCCAGTATCCAAAACTTTCCTGTTTTTTTCATAATGGCTGCTTTGTCGTAGAGTATTAGCTCTAATATAAAGGATTCGTAACTGCGTGTTAAGTAGGAGGGAAAATTGGGCAGTAGTATGCGCCCAGTTATATTTGTGCTGGGCGCGGGAGATGTTACAAATTTATTTCGTATATGGACAGTGAAACTCCGCTCTCCACTCGAGCTGACGAGAACCTCGCATCGTATTCAATAGATCTTTTCCACTCATTTGAGGGAACGATAACAGGACTTTGAGATCAGAAGTACCGCCTCCGTTTTTTTCATAAGCCCTGACGTGTGTAAATGTTGAATACATATTCTCTGACAGCATCGCCTTATTCAGGCATATTCCAAAGGTATCGCGTTCCATGTTTGGTGTTCCTTCTAACTATAAATGCACCTCTGTTTATAGTTTTCCAGTTTTCAGATGGTGTCTAAGTGTTTGTCATATAGTCAGTATTTGTGTTTTGTTTTATTTTTGTCCAAACCACTGACATCAATGTTGAGCTTTTAATAGACTTCCAGCTTCACTGCTTTCAAACCGAAACTCTCATTGGTTTCGTTGATTAAAAATTATACGTTGTAAAGTCTAAAAACGCCTCAAAAACCGCTAAAATCGATGTGATCGCGATCATGATTTTAAGGGCAATTTATGTATGGAATTGAGTATCAGAGAGGAATGCTAAATTTGGTGAATGGTTGTAATTTTATGTTTCAGCTCGTCGATTAATTAACCGTAAACTCTGCGGTTTGTTTGCCTTCCTCACAGATTTATCACCGCGACAACGTCATGCTGTTAACTGAGTGTTAACGTTACGCTCAAGAGTGAATCACAAGGATGTATCAATGAGTTGGAAAACCATCAGCTTTCGTAAGCGGATGCTCATTATCATGACGCTATCGGGGTTGATAGAGCTGTTATTGCTTGTCGCCGCGGGGTTCACTTATCTCAAAATCAATCAAGAGCAAGAAATGGGAGAAAAAGCACTGGGTGTTGCCCGTTTTTTAGCGGACTCAGCGGTTGTTCGTGAAATGATCGAAACCCAAAACCCCCAGCCATACCAACTTCGCTTTAGAGAATTAACCGAAGCCATAGGTGCTGCATTCATCGTTATTGGCGACCATAAGGGAGTACGCTTAATCCACCCTGTTGATGAGCGGTTGGGCAAGCCAATGAGAGGTGGCGACAATCGTCGAGCGCTAGAACAGGGGTTGTCTTATGTTTCGACGGCACAGGGCTCGTTAGGTTATTCAGTTCGTGGTAAAGCTGCGATTTTTGACGAGCAAGGGAACATTATTGGTGTGGTTTCAGTTGGCTATTTGCTCGACCGACTGCAAGACCGCATCGAACCATTTTTGGCCTTTTTGATTTTAATGGTCATCGTAGTTGTCGTCGCTAATGCCATTGTATCTAATTATGCGTCGAGAAAGTTTCAGCGCGCCATTTTAGGCTTTGAACCTGAAGAGATAGGGCGGTTGTACGGCGAATTAGAAGTGACGATGAGCACCATCAAAGAGGGCGTGTTAAGCATTGATGCCCAAGGGATACTTCGCTCGATAAATCGTAGTGCCTGCCAGATTCTCGGTATTGATAGAGAATCAGCGCTCAATAAACCTTTGACTGACACGCTGCGTGATAGCGATCTATATACAGTATT
>NZ_WXWS01000351.1:0-12164 GCF_009904715.1 Vibrio sp. V42_P2S4T144
ATAATACCTTCACTGTACGCACGCTGACCATCAGAGGATGTCACGTCAGCAACAAGTTCCAAATGGCCCTTGTGCGCGTCTACGCGATTCATCATCTCAAACACATCGACCCACTCTTCGCGATTTGCCATTTGTATTAGCATGGACTTCGCCTGTGTTTCCAACTGCTGGGGGTATACATAATAACGGTTGTAACCAAAGTATGCGCACATAAGTAATAAAACGAGTGCAAATGAGGTTGTTCTTGTCATACAAGCTTCCTCTTGTTGTTATAAAAATCTTGCTTCGTTAATTCAGTATAGGAAGCGAGCAAAGTTTAGGTTATAGAACTTGCCCAAATAACAGGGGACAGTCAGAGACAGTCAATTCTATGACAAGCTCAACAACAAACTTTATTGCACTCTCATCATGGGCTTGAACAAAAATACGCCACAGAGACAGTAAGAAGTAAGAAAGGAAAACTAACCGGAGCGCGGTGATAACAGAAAAGTAAAAGGAGTTGGAAGAAAAAGACAATCCGAGTGAATGTAGTGAGAGCGGAAATCAAGATTAGATTATCCGCCCATCAACTAGGCTCAAATTGTCAGTGACCACAACAATGTGACTCACCGAATTTAAACGTGTTGGTAACTATCTTCGAGAGACTCTGTCTGCGTTGTTTTTTCGCTCACTTCCACTTTAACCGCAGCGACCTTGAACTCAGGGATCTTCGCATGCGGATCCGTCACCGTTGTCGTTAAACGGTTGACTGGCGATTCAACAAAGTGGAATGGAATGAACACCACTCCTTTTTGAATACGCTTAGTCACAAAAGCATCAATCTCAATGCTGCCGCGACGTGTAGACACCGTAAGACGCTGACCATTACTGATGCCAAGCGTTTCTGCGTCTTCCACGCTCACCATCGCTCGTGGACCAGCCAGATTATCCAACCCTTTAGTTTTGCGCGTCATGGTGCCGGTGTGGAACTGCTCAAGTACACGACCCGTCGTCAACACAAGTGGGTACTCTTCATCTGGTAGCTCAGCCGCATAACGGAACGGTACACCCACCATTTGCCCTTTACCACGAGTAAACTGGGTTTGGTGCATGATGCGAGTACCCGCAGGGTTGTTCTTGTTGCTCGGCCATTGCACACCGTTTGGCGTAATGGCATCCCAACGAAGACCCGCGTATTGAGGTGTCACGCGTGCGATTTCATTGGTGATATCAGACACGCAGTGGTAATCCCAATCACTGCCCATGGCATTGGCGATTTCTTGGATAATCCACCAATCCTCTTTCGCTTCACCCGGTGCTGTGACAACCGGATTCACGCGCTGAACACGACGCTCCGTATTGGTGAAGTGGCCCGCTTTCTCTGCAAATGAGCAAGAAGGCAGAACCACATCCGCGTATTGTGCAGTCTCCGTTAAGAAGATGTCTTGAACCACCAAGAAGTCGAGCGTTTCTAAACCTTCAATCACATGCGCTTGGTTCGGGTCACTCAACACTGGGTTCTCACCCATGATGTACATACCACGAACGTCACGATGGCAAGCCGCATCAATGATTTCTGTCAGGGTTAGACCTTGCTCAGAAGGCAGATTTGGTGCGTTCCATTCAATCGCAAACTTCTGACGCACAATTGGGTTGTATACCTTTTGATAGCCCGGGAAGCTGTTTGGCAAAGCGCCCATATCACACGCGCCTTGCACGTTAGATTGACCACGTAGCGGGTTAATACCACCACCTTCAATACCGATGTTGCCACACAGCAATTGCAGGTTAGCGATAGAACGCACGTTGTCATGACCTGTCGTGTGCTGAGTGATACCCATCGAGTAGTAAACAGCCGTACGATCTGCCGTACCGATCATGCGCGCCATTGCTTGAATGTCTTCGGCTTTTACGCCCGTAACCAACTCCACTTTATCGAGGTTGTAAGCTGGTGACATTACTTCTTGCAACAAGGTATCAAAGCCGTCGACACGTTCTTCGATGTACTCTTGATCGTACCAACCGTTCTTGATGATCTGCTGCATGACGCCGTTCAGGAGCATCACATCCGTGCCCGGACGGTGCGCCATATACAGCTCTGCATGCTCTGCCATATCGACACGTTTCGGGTCAGCCACAATCAAACGAGCGCCGTGGTGACGAATGGCTTGTTTGATATGTGAAGCGATAATCGGGTGCGCCGATGTGGTATCCGAACCAATAATAAAGATCACATCAGAGTGCTTAATGCTTGGAATGTCGTTGGTCATTGCACCACTACCGAGTGATGCCTCAAGACCCGTCACACTCGATGCGTGACACAAGCGCGCACAGTGGTCGACGTTGTTAGTACCCAGTTCACGACGGACAAATTTTTGGAATGCGTAGTTGTCTTCGTTAGTGGTTTTCGCTGAAGAGAAACCCGCCAATGCGTTGCTGCCAAAATCTTGCTTGATGCCAGAGAACTTGCTCGCAATCAGTTGAATCGCCTCTTCCCAACTTGCAGGCTGCAACCAACCATCTTTACGAATCAATGGCGTGGTAAGACGCTCTTCACTGCCAATGAAATCAAAACCAAAGCGCCCTTTCACACACAGCATGCCTTGGTTCACCGGCGAGTCACCGCCTTTCACGTAACGAATCGTATTGGTTGTTTCGTCCACGAACATAGTCAACTTACAACCCACACCACAGTATGTACAAATGGTGTCGACCGCTTTCAGATCTTCAGTACGACCTTGTGAACGGTCACGACTATCGACCATCGCGCCCGTTGGACACACTTGAACACACGCGCCACATTGCACGCAGTTCGAATCACCCATTAGAGTTAAGCCATTCTTGTTACTTCCAAAGTGTGGACGGTCGTCAGGACGTAATGCAGGACGACCTTGTTTGTCGCACACAAAGTTCAGTACGCCGTGCACGGCTTTGTCACGACACGCTTGGATGCACTGACCACAGCTAATACAGCGGTTGGCATCAAACTCAATAAACTCAGAACTGCGGTCAACTTCGTACTTATGACGCAAGTCTTTCGCACGAAGATCTAACCAATCTTGGTGTGATTTAATCTGCAAGGAGAAGTCAAAGCTTTGCTCAGCTTCATATTCGGTGGAGTAATCACGCAGCGCACAATCGGTATTTGCCTGACAGCCACATTCTAGACAGCGCGCCGCTTCCTTCATCGCTTCTTCGTTATCAAAGCCCAACTCCACTTCAGCGAAGCTTTGCTCGCGTTGTGCTGGAGTCAGTTCAGGCATGATAGAGCGAGCGACTTTTTGGATGTTCTCGAAGTGAAATGGATCGACTTGAGAGAGTTTCTTCTCTTTGCGCGAGTTGAACGCCGCCTTTGGCATATCTGCCATATCGCCATTCAAAAACAGATCAATGGCTTTTGCCGCAACGCGGCCATCTCCCACGGCTTCAACTGCCGTTGCTGGACCACGGCGGAAATCACCAATACTGAAGATGTTACCCGTGCCTGTGTGCATGGTCTTTTCATCTGCATCAGAGGTGTTCCAACGCGTAAGTGGAATCGACAGATCTTCGCCTTCGAGGAAGCTCAGATCTGGCTTTTGCGATACTGCCGCAATCACGGTGTCGAACTCTTCGGTAAAGAACTCGCCAGTTGGTTTAGGGCTGCGACGACCAGATGCATCCGGCTCACCCAACGCCATGCGCTCTAGACGAATCGCACTCACGCGTCCGGTTTCATCGGCAAGGTTTTCTGCAGGGTTGGTCAAGAAGTGGAATTTCACCCCTTCGTGTTCCGCTTCAACAATCTCGTAGTCTTCTGCCGGCATTTCGTCACGGGTACGACGGTAAATCAACGTGGTGTCGGCACCAGCACGACGCGCAGTACGAGCACAGTCAATTGCCGTATTACCACCACCGATAACCGCGACTTTCTGACCCGTTACATAGTTTTGCTCGGTAACGTAATCTTTTAGGTAATCAACGCCTAAGTAGCAACCTTCAAGGTCACTGCCTGTGTAATGCATTTCGACCGCTTGAGACGCGCCGACCGCCAAACACACCGCGTCGTATTCTTCGCTCAATTGAGAAAGCGCGAAATCCACACCCAGCTTTTGATTGGTGTGAACTTGCATGCCATTGCGGCACATCAGTTCGATTTCTTTATCGAGAATGTCTTTTGGTAAACGGTATTCTGGAATGCCATAACGCAACCAACCACCTGCTTTTGGCATGGATTCAAAGACCGTAACGTCATAGCCTTCGTTCGACAGGTAATAGCCAGCCGTTAGACCACCAGGACCACTGCCGACGACGGCAATGTTCAAACCTTTACTTGGTTTCTTTTCCGGCACATAGGCTTCATGCGCAGATAAATCCGCATCCGCGGCATGACGTTTTAGCTGACGAATTGCAATAGGCTCATCGACTAACGAGCGGCGACATTCACTCTCACAAAATGCCGGGCACACACGACCAATCGATAGCGGCATAGGAAGCGTACGCTTAATCACTTCAATCGCTTTTTGATGATCGTTCTGTGCGATGTGATAAAGGTACGATTGGATATCAACGCCCGCTGGACACGCGGTTTTACATGGCGCTTCACAATCGGCGTAATGGTCCGTCATGATGCGGTTGAGTGCTTTTCTGCGGTGCTCGCTTAATTGTTCTGATTGCGTGACCACATTAAGGCCGCGGTAAACTTCAAGTTCACACGCACGCTTAGTACCGCCGCTTTCGACTTCAACCACACACAAGTCACACGGTACTTTTTCATTACTTTTGTTCATTCCGCACAGCGATGGGATCTCGACCCCACACACTTTTGCTGCTTCTAAAAGGGTTAGACCCTCTTCTACAATTCTATATTTTCCATCGATGACAATTTCTATCATGCAACCCCCGCAGCAAAGCAAATCCAAATCTGCACAAGTAAAACCATTCACTCTATAAGGATAATCATTTGTAAGACAAGTTAGTGTGATGTAAAACTTATAAACCACATTTTTCACGTGTCATAAAAAGCGAGGGCTTCTTTCGCTAACTTTCAACACTCGGTGTTTAACAAACGTTTTACTCCCTCGAAAGTGCGAAAACTGAAGGGTTGGACTATTTTGATAATAAGAGTAATAAATGATTGACCTTACCCTTAGGTTAACCTTTAGAATCGCAGGGTTTTCATCATTTTCATCAAACACATGGGAAAAGGTATGCACTTAAAATCGCTGCATACAATCTGGTTAACTCTCTTCACGACGCTAGTACTATTGGTATCTAGTGTGGCGAACAGTGAGCCGTTGATGAATATTCAAATGATGTCTACTGGCATGGCTCATCATCCTTCTATGATGAGTGACAGCGAACACTGCGGTATGCCCGGCATGATGGACGTCTCCATGACAGACGCTTCTATGTCCGAAGATGGCGATGCAAGAGAAACCAGCATGAACTGTGGTGGAGGCTCTGGCATGGTTCATACCTGCTGTACTGCCGCGTGTACGATAGTTTTCGTCCCCCTACCGAATCCTATCAATAGCCCAATGCCCGTCGTCTATCGCGCAGCCATTACTCCTGAAGTTGCTTCCCCAGTCGTACACGTCAGCCGCGACCTGTACCGACCTCCTATAGCCTAAATCCATCCCAGCATTCGACCCTGCGCGTGTATCGCAGGTTGTTTTAATGCGCCTGAACGATGAGGTAACAAGGCTTTACTGTTCCCGCAATAAAATCCGCACCTCCATCGATCCGGCGAACACTGGATTTAGATTATGGATATCAAACCATACCGCTTAGCTGCACCTATTTTTATGGTGGCTCTGGTCGCTGCGCCAACCTTGGTTAACGCCGCAGGTAAAGAGACGCACGCAGCGCAAAATTCCGCATCAAGTGAGCGAGCTTCAACGACCAAGCTTGCCCAACTGATCAACGTCGCTTTGAGTAACGATGGCAATCGTAAGCAATACTCAGCGCAATCTGCTGCCATGCGTGAAACGGGCGTCGCAAGTGCAACCTTGATGGACCCAAAACTGAAAGTGGGTTTTGGTGGCTTGCCTGTCGACAGCTTCAAATTCGATGAAGACCCAATGACCAACATCTCCGTTGGTTTAATGCAACAGTTTGAGCGTGGCTCTACGCTTGATTTGCAACAGAAGAAAGCCAACCAACAAGCCGATGGCCTTGGGCTTCAAGTGCATGCTCGTGAGCTTGAGGTAGCCAACAGCATGACTCAACTTTGGTTAGAGCTTGGTTACCAGCAACGCGCTGAGCAAATCATGCTTGAGAATCGCAAGTTGATGAAGGAGATGGAAAGCTTTATTCAAACCAACTATTCGATTGGTAAGAGTGAAGCGCAAGATCTGCTCAACGCCCAACTTCAAGTCAGTAAATTGGATGAGAAACTTCAAGCCAACGCACAAATGCAACGTCGTCTTATCTCTCAACTCTCCGAATGGTTGGGGTCAGATTGGTTAGCGACGGAACAGGCTCTGTACGCTACCAATCAACTCAACTGGGATACACTGAATAGCAAACTTGCTTCTAGCAAAGATTCCACCAAGCACTACCAACAACTTAGCCAACACCCAATGGTTAAAATGGCCGATGTGAGTATTTCTGCCAATAAAACTCAGGTAGAAATTGCAGAGCAAGCCTACAACCCACAATTTGGCGTCGAAGTAATGTACGCCTACCGCCAAGCCGACAACATGATGGGTGAACCCGCATCAGACTTGGTCAGCGCTTACCTCACCATGGACATTCCGTTGTTTACGGGTGACCGCCAAGATCGCAATCTCGCGGCCGCTCAATACCAAGTTGGCGCGGCACAATCACAAAAGGACACCTTACTAACGCAGATGAATGCCAAGGTGAACACTCTTTTGGTTGATCGCGGCAACTTAACCCAACGCTTAGAACGTTATCAATCCACCTTATTGCCTCAAGCGAAAGCGCGCATTCAAGCCGTCGAGCGGGGTTATCAAAACAACACAGCGCAGTTTAACGATGTGATTTCTGCCACGACTGATGAGTTGGCTCTGCGATTGGAGCAACAACGTCTGCTGACCGATCTCAACATCGCAAACAGCAATTTAGCCACCCTGCTCGGTGGTTTCGACTATCAAGTCGCTTCACCAGAAGCTCGCTCTATTTCGACATATTAATTTGTGATTCCCCAAGACAGTTGGGGCTACAGCTAGGCGGCAAACGAGAGAATCCTATGAGCACTTTCCCTAACAAACTAAGGGATCTGCTATGTGATTTGGGTGAACGAGAGCAGGCAACAACGCTGTAGCGTCAAATGTGAAGGGGAAAATAAGGTAAAACAATGAAAACATATAAGATTGCAACCATCGCGCTGATTGTTGGTGGTGCTTTAGGGTTTGGTGCTAATCATTTTCTTACGGGCTCGGCTCACGACATGAGTGCGATGGGTGGCGAATCTGCTGCAAGCTCTAATGATCCGCTTTACTGGGTTGCCCCAATGGATCCGAATTACAAACGCGACAAGCCGGGTAAATCCCCAATGGGCATGGATTTGATTCCGGTTTACGCAGAAGACCTATCCGGTGAACAAGACGCACCGGGTACAGTGACTATTGACCCTTCAGTAGAAAACAACCTCGGGGTTAAAACCGCAAACGCGACACTACAACAGCTATCACCACGCATCGAAACGGTTGGCTATATTGCCTTTGATGAAAGTCTGTTATGGCAAACCAACGTTCGTGTGGCGGGTTGGGTAGAAAAACTCTACATCAATGCCGTGGGTGAGAAAGTGAAGAAAGGCGATGTGCTTTTCACGCTCTACTCTCCTGAACTGGTTAAAGCACAAGAAGAATTGCTGAATGCGTACCGCACTGGCCGCAAAGGTCTTGTAAAAGGCGCGACCGAACGCTTGGTAACGCTTGGGGTTGACCGTGCTCAAATCAAATCCATTACTCGTAGTGGTAAAGCATCGCAAACCATTGAAATCAAAGCACCTGCTGATGGCGTTATCGCGAGCTTAAACGTACGAGAAGGTGGCTATTTGTCCCCTGCTCAAGCGGTGATCAGTGCCGGTCCTTTGGACAATGTTTGGGTTGATGCGGAAGTCTTTGAGCGTCAAGCACACTGGATGAAAGCGGGCTCTCAAGCCACGATGACCCTTGACGCGATTCCGGGCAATGAATGGCAAGGTGTCGTGGATTACGTGTACCCAATCCTCGATCCGAAAACACGTACGTTGCGTGTGCGTCTTAAATTCCCTAACCCAGATGGCGCATTGAAGCCAAACATGTTCGCCAATATTGCCTTGCAGCCTGTCACTGACGACGAAGTGTTAACGATTCCTAAATCATCTGTTATCCGCTCTGGCGGTATGACTCGCGTTGTTCTGGCGGAAGGTGATGGCAAATACCGTTCTGCTCGAATTGAAGTTGGCCGCGAAGCTGGCGAACAAATCGAAGTATTACAAGGACTTAAACAAGGCGATAAGATCGTTACGTCATCTCACTTCATGCTCGACTCTGAATCAAGCCAGTCGGCGGATTTGTCTCGCATCAATGGTGTAGAAGCAGCGGCAGAAACAGCATGGGCCAAAGGTGAGATCACGGATGTGATGAAAGATCACCGCATGCTGACCATCAACCACCAGCCTGTACCAGAATGGGATTGGCCGGGCATGGTAATGAACTTCACTTTCGCAGATGGCGTTGAGATGGGTGACTTGAAAAAAGGTCAGGCTATCGAATTTGAAATGCAAAAGACGGAGTCCGGTCAGTACCAAATCATCGACTACAAGGCAGACAACAGCGTCATTGCCGCAGAGGTTTGGCTAACTGGTGACATTAGCATGCTGATGGCTGATTTTGGCATGATCACCTTAAACCACCTACCGGTTGCAGAATGGAACTGGGATGCTGGCGAGATGAACTTCTCTGTGGGTGAAGATGTTGACCTATCGGGTTTTGAAGAAGGACAGAAAGTTCGGTTTCTAGTTGAAAAACAAGGATCTGACTACGTTCTTAAACAGCTAGTTCCTGCAACAATAGCCGTCGAGGGTTAATTATGATCAATGCAATTATTCGTTGGTCACTGAGCAACCGATTCCTAGTGTTGGTCGCGACCTTAGCCCTTATATTAGGCGGACTTTACAGTGTAAAGAATACGCCTGTTGATGCGATTCCGGATCTTTCTGATGTGCAAGTGATCATCAAGACAAGCTATCCGGGGCAAGCCCCTCAAGTCGTTGAGGATCAAGTTACTTACCCACTCACCACCGCCATGCTTGCCGTGCCGGGTGCTGAGACGGTTCGTGGTTACTCCTTCTTTGGTGACTCTTACGTTTATATCATTTTCAACGATGATACCGACATGTACTGGGCACGTTCACGCGTGTTGGAGTACTTAAGCCAAGTAGCACCAAAGCTGCCACCGAACGCAAAACCAACACTAGGTCCTGATGCAACGGGTGTGGGCTGGGTTTACAGCTACGTATTACAAGACAAAACCGGCAAGCATGATTTGGCCGATCTTCGCAGCCTGCAAGACTGGTTCTTGAAGTACGAGTTGCAAACCGTTGATGGCGTTTCTGAAGTTGCGACCGTGGGCGGTATGGTGAAGCAGTATCAAGTGCAGATTGACCCTGCCAAGCTTCGTGCTTACAACCTCACTCTGCAACAAGTGAACATGGCAATCCAAAACGGTAACCAAGAAACCGGCGCGTCCGTTATCGAAGTGGCCGAAGCCGAACACATGGTTCGTACCACGGGTTACCTAACCAGCATTGAAGACATCAAGTCACTGCCTCTAAAAGTCACTGAGAAAGGTACACCGTTGCTATTAGGTGATATCGCAGACATTAACCTTGGTCCACAAATGCGCCGTGGTATCTCAGAGCTGAATGGCGAAGGTGAAGCGGTCGGTGGCGTTATCGTGATGCGCTTTGGTGAAAACGCCAGTGAAGTGATTGCGAAGGTCAAAAACAAACTCGCAGACCTACAACGCAGCCTGCCAGAAGGCGTGGAAATTGTTGCAACCTACGACCGCTCTACCCTTATCGATTCAGCGGTAGAAAACCTATGGAAGAAGCTTGCAGAAGAGTTCATCGTCGTCGCGATTGTGTGTGCGTTGTTCCTGTTCCACATTCGTTCTTCATTGGTTATCGCTCTGAGCCTACCGGTTGGCATTCTCACTGCGTTTATCGTAATGCATTGGCAAGGCATCAACGCCAACATCATGTCCTTGGGTGGTATTGCGATAGCCATCGGAGCCATGGTAGATGGTGCGATCGTGATGATTGAAAACGTTCACAAGCACATTGAACGAACGCCACTGACCGATAAAAACCGCTGGCAAGTGATTGGCAAAGCCGCAGAAGAGGTTGGCGCACCGCTGTTCTTCTCGTTGCTGATCATTACTCTTAGCTTCGTACCGGTGTTCGCCTTAGAAGGCCAAGAAGGCAAGATGTTCTCGCCGCTTGCGTTCACTAAGACGTACGCCATGGCAGCGGCAGCAGGTTTGGCGATCACACTCGTCCCTGTTCTTATGGGCTACTTCATTCGCGGTAAGGTGTTACCGGAACACAAAAACCCGGTTAACCGCGGCTTGGTCGCGCTGTACCGCCCGCTGTTGAACACCAGCTTAAAATACCCTAAGACCATGATTGTTATCGCATTAGGCCTAATGGCATCGGCTTACTACCCAACCAGTAAACTGGGTAGCGAGTTCATCCCTCCGCTGGATGAAGGCGACTTGATGTACATGCCAACGACCTATCCGGGTATCTCGATTGGTAAGGCTCGTGAGCTTCTACAACAAACCAACAAGCTGATCAAAACCGTTCCAGAAGTGAAAACCGTATGGGGCAAGATTGGCCGAGCTGAGACCGCAACCGATCCAGCACCACTCACCATGATCGAAACCGTGATTCAGTTGAAGCCACGCGACCAATGGCGTGAAGGCGTAACAACCGAGTCACTACGCAAAGAGTTCGACAAACTGGTTCAGTTCCCTGGTCTTACTAATGCTTGGGTAATGCCGATCAAAACGCGTATCGACATGCTGGCAACGGGCATCAAAACCCCTATAGGCATTAAGATCGCCGGACCCGATCTGAAAGTGATTGAGAAGATCGGCTCTCAGCTAGAGCCAATTCTTAACGGCGTACAAGGCACGGCATCGGTTTATGCAGAACGTGTAGCAGGTGGTCGTTACGTCACGATCGACATTAAACGTCGTGCAGCAGCGCGTTACGGCTTGAGCATCAAAGACGTTCAGCAAGTGATCTCCACTGCGGTGGGCGGTATGAATGTGGGTGAAACCATTGAAGGCTTAGAGCGTTACCCAATCAACGTTCGTTACCCACAAGACTACCGCGACTCAGTGGTTAAACTGCAAAACCTGCCGTTAGTGACACCAAATGGTGCTCGTATTGCGCTGGCTGATGTAGCGGACATTCGTTACGAAGACGGTCCTCCGATGATCAAGACGGAAAACGCGCGTCCGAATGGCTGGGTATTTGTCGACATCGATGGTCGTGACCTTGGCTCTTACGTCGTGGAAGCACAGCAAGTCGTGGCTGATCAATTGGAACTTCCTGCGGGTTACTCGTTGGCTTGGTCTGGTCAATACGAATACATGGAACGTGCGAAAGACCGCTTGAGTGTCGTGGTACCAATTACCATCGCCATCATTATGCTGCTGCTTTACTTCAGTTTCCGTCGTGTCGGCGAAGTGATGATCATCATGCTTACCCTACCACTCGCTATGGTCGGTGGTTTGTGGCTCATGCATATCCTCAACTACAACTTCTCGATTGCCGTTGGTGTCGGCTTTATTGCCCTAGCAGGTGTCGCGGTTGAAATTGGGGTCATCATGCTCGTCTACCTCAACCAAGCATGGCACTACAAAAAGCTGGATGCGGAAGAGAGCCAACAGAAGCTTGAGGCGAAAGACCTAACCGATGCCATTCGTGAAGGTGCAGGCCTGCGTGTCCGCCCAGTAATGATGACGGTACTGACGGTCATTATTGGCCTTATTCCGATCATGTACGGCGAAGGAACAGGATCAGAAGTCATGCAACGTATCGCCGCGCCAATGATTGGCGGTATGGCATCGGCACTGCTACTGACGCTGTTGGTGCTTCCAGCCATCTTCAAGCTGTGGAAACAACGTGAGTTGCGTTCAGGTAACTCAACTCCTAGTCAAACAAACACGCAAGCTGGCAA
>NZ_WXWS01000492.1:0-12074 GCF_009904715.1 Vibrio sp. V42_P2S4T144
CCTGCTTATAGAACAAGATGATATTACGCTAGATAAACTTCAAGTTTTACTTGAATACAACTTCTTGTATCGAGAAACAGGTGGTGTGCAGTTTTGTGTGAATCCAACACGCAAAGACGTTGTTCTTCAAGTTGCTATCGCGGCTGGAAGTGAACTCACCAACATTGCTAACTTAATCATTCAGTTGAATGAATTAGTTGATACTTGGGTACAGTTATTTCAAAACAACACGGTTGTAGATTTTAGCCAAACAGACGTACACGCATTTATTCAAGTTTAAGGCATCACACATGGTCAATATTAATACATCGCACATGCACTCGTTGAGTCAGTTAACGTCACATTTGGCGACACAAAATCAAGCTGACGACAAAGAGGTTCGAGCACACAACGGCAAAGATATTTTTGTTAAAGAGGGTGCACCAAAAAATAAAAGTATCAGCGCGCGTATTAGCCACCAGAATAAAGCGAAAGATATTGTAGTGAACCTGCTTACTAAGCAGGGTATTCCTAAAGATGTTGCGAAGCTCATGCTGAAAAATGTGTTGAACGGTGAAAACAAGTTAACGCTTGGGAGCCTGAAAAATCTTGAGAGATTGTCGTCTGGTCCTAGCTCAAATTGGCCCACTGCACAAACGGCAGCCTCTTCTTCCAAAACCAATAAAGCCTCATCGAGTGTCGCGCTTATCAACGAACATAAAGCCAACCTTCAAAAGCTTGGTGATTTTGCCTGTACGGACTTAAATACGTTCGGTGTTAAGGGGTCACAGTTTTATGAAACAAAAGGAAAGCCACGACTAAAAGAGCTTCACGCGGATCAAGCGCGAATCATGCAAGATCACAGAGCGACGATGTCCGCAAACGGAGTTCAAGCTGCAGCACAAAGAGGAACCGCACCGCAATTAAGCACTCTACAGAACATTGCTAAGGCAGTACAAACCGCGAAAGCCGGCTGCTGTACTACATTTGCCTTTGCTGCCGCCGCTGAGATGATTCAAGGCATGTCAGGAACACCTGAAAGTGAACCCAAAGTAGAAGTGGTTGCGTTTAAAAAGGGTCATTCAGGTACACACCTTTATGTACTGGTTGGTCGACAAGAGGGGAGCGACATAAAAGATCCATCAACGTGGAGTAAGGATGTGAAAATTGTTGACCCGTGGGCGACATCTGCATTCGGTGCACCAATGTTTGGAGATGCACAACGACCACCTGTTTCGAATATGTTCCCGCCAACAGAAGTCATTTTTGATAGCCATAAACTGGGTTAGTCAATCTGCAAAAGAAGTGAGCAAATACACCATGCTAAGCATCTAACCTTTATTGAAAGAGCAGCTCTGAGCTGCTCTTTTTTATTACTCTGGCAACTCGATTTTAGAGCGAGATTTCTGCGGAAAACCTCACAATGAAGGCGAAAAAGTGACAAAAATAAAGCCATTACCGACATCGTTCAATCTGCAATCGTTGTTCAATAGAGTTATTGAAACAAAAGGAAAAAGTTATGAACACGATTCAACAACTGCTCTTGGAGTTTTGCCAACTCAATGAGTTGCCCGAACTGAATTTTGAAGAAAATGAACGTTGTCAGCTACTGGTCGATGATCGCTACATGTTGTATTTCATCGCGACAGATACGGATGATTTGATGTTGTCTGTAACGTTCGGAGGGTTAGAAAAATCCGGTGAACAACGACTAAAAGGTTTAGAGCTTCTTGCTCATGCTAACTATCAAGGAATTGGTAGTGGCAGCCTCGCACTTGCTTTAGCTCCAAATGGTCGACAGCTTGTCTTAGCAGGACGTAAACCCGTTGAGCATCTAAATACGACGAACCTTACCGCTTGGTTTCACGAAGTTATTGAACAGGCCGAGCTGTGGCAAGCGCGTTTCGCAATGTTGGATCAAGCGATTCCAACCACCTCTAATCATGAACAAGCTCATGTTCAATCACTTCGTGTGTAGGAGAGAAAAATGGTTAATACAACACAAAAAATCAGCCAAAGCCCAGTACCTGATCTAGAACAGTTTCGTGCAGTTGCTGCGCAAAAAGATGACCGAGTGATCAGTAAAAGAGGTGAAGTAAAAGAACCTTCCACATTCCACAAAGGTCATAAGTTTGCTTCTATTCACGAAGGCGTATTGAGAAGCAAATACACTAAGTTTTTCCAAGAAAACATCAAAACTCACCTTGATTTAAAGCAGGCGCTACTTAAGCAAGAAAAACCTGAGGTTGCGCTGTTGGCTTACTCCCTAGTGAGTCCTTCAGGCTATCGCGGTGAGCCACTTACTGAGCGTAAAATCTTAGAAGTTGTCAGCCTATTGGATGAAATAAAAGTGAGCAGCGATACGTACCAGCAGCTTAAAAATACGTTTGATGCGATCAGCAAAGATCCGCGTATGCAGGTGAGTTTAGAAGCCCAGTATCCAGGAAAAATGGATGGCTTCGCTGCTGAACTGTTACAGATGGGCAAAGAAAAGCTAAAAGGTTCTGGTGTGAACGCCGTTATTAACTTGGCATTACCTGGCGTTGGCTTATTGATTTCTACAGGTCGAGAGCTGCACAAAGCGGCCGTAAATGGTGATGCTGAGGCTTACCATCATCAGTTAGAACAAATTTCACAGCTGCCAGGGCGAGATCAACGTCTTTCTATGCCGATGCAGCAAACCTTGGCTCAAGGTCATGCGATACTGTCGGCTGAAGGTGGCATTGGAGCTACGTTAGGTATGGCGACGGGGAGCCTGGGCACGTTCGGTGTTAGCTCTGTAGCAACGGTGGGCGTCACACCGATAGCAAAAGAGGCAATCGGTTCTGCGGCAACGACTGCTATCATGAGCGGCGGTGGCTTTGTGGCGAACCAAGCTGGGGCATACGGGTTAAATACGGAAGTAAAAGAGCAACTTATGCAAGGCGAAATGTCTGGTGTTTTACCTAGACTTGAAGTTTCCAATGCAAAAGGAGACTTTACCTTCAGTATGCAAGATCCGGCTTCTGTCCGCGCATTAATGGCGTACCTTGGTCCTAAGGAGAATACTGCAATGACTTCTCCTCAAGCGCCTAAAGAGGCACAAGAGATGGAAGCCGCGCGATTAACACTGAAAAAGATGTTGGGTTCAGAGCCAAGTGAGCACTTGGTTCCTGACGTAGACTCTATCTTGAAGCTAAGCCCAGAGGATGCACCAAGTAAAACCGAGTCTATTGCTAACGGGGCGTTTAAAAAACTGTTAGGAGAAGATTGGGATTGGCTCATGCCAGCTGTTCGAGCGATTGATAAAGGGGAAGCAAGTAAAATAAACGAAAAGCTAACCTACAAGCTCCCCCTAGATGCAGCAAACGGACGAGTTTATCTTGATAAATGCCCAAACCTGAGTGACGTCCAATTAGATGCGCTAGAAAAACTAGGCTCACCAAGTCAATTGCGATTGATGTACTTGGCAGAAGGCTGGGTGTAATTTCAAATGGTAAAGTAGGGAGTAGGTGCTGCTCCTTACTTTATCTACCGTCAGCGTTCCTTTTTGGGGCTGGCTAATATCGGTTGAATTTAACTTTTCGACTGAAGAAACAAACACACAAGTGTCAACGTTATACCAACCCAACCAATGAAAGAAATTTCTTCCCCAACAATCGCAACTGCTAGTGCTGCTGCGATAACAGGTTCAAATAGCGTGAGTATGCTAGCTCCGCTGGCTGTAACAAACCGTAGCCCAAACCCAAAAGCGACGTAACCTAACCCCATTGGAATCAAGGCCATGTAGAGCATGACCGTCGTATTAGTTGATGATGCAAATAGATTATCGCCCGTGATGAAAAGTGTTGGTAGAAGCAAAACTCCACCAATACCAAAAACACTTCCCATGGCCGTTTGCGATTCAATGCCGTGGTCAATCATAGCCTTTACTCCCCATGAGTAAATGGCGTACGTCAGACCTGCCAATAGGCCAAGTAATACACCCCAATGCTTCATATCCTGATCAAATAAGCTATTTGCGGATGACTCAGAAGCCAGCAACAAGGTAATGCCAATGACCCCGATTGCGAAACTCATCATCCAGCGCTTGGTTATGGTCTGATTTCGGCTAAAGAGGCACTCTAACAAAGCAGAAAAGAAAGGTGCAGTGGAGATAGAAACAACCGTACCAATAGCCACACCGGCGAATCGCATTGATGAATAAAAAGCCAGTGGGTAGGTGGCTAAGGCGATAATACTAACCAGTAACGTTTTCTTCTTATGTACGACTTTTCGAAAATCTCTCTTCAGTGACTTCGCAGACAGACATGCTTGCATAAATCCACCAATACCCATAGAAAATGCGCCAATGGCGAGAGCACTGACATCCGGTGCCAAGCTGGCAGCGGTGCCCGTCGTTCCCCACAGGGTTGAAGCAAAAAGTATGGATAAAGTTCCTAATTGATAGTCGGTGAAATGTTTTTTTAACACTGTAATTTCTACCTAGTGAATGGCTGTTTTAGGGTAGAAAGAATAAAAGAAAGCGATAGAGATTTTTGTGCTGAAAAGACGGAATACTTGTTCCAGAAGACTATTTTAGTGACTATCGGGAAAACTCTCTAGGAGACATACCAAAATGCATTGAAAACCGTCGACTAAACGCGGAAAGGTCACTATAGCCAACTCGTTCAGCTATCAACTGAACTGGAAGGTCTGTATGAGTCAGTAGTGCTTTGGCTTTTTCCATACGTTGTAGTGTAATGTACTTATGGACGCTTACTTTTAATTGCTCTTTAAAAAGCTTTTTAAATTGCGTCGGACTCAAGCAAGCGGCATTCGCTAACGAGGCAATGGTGAGTCGCTGATCAAGCTGCTCGGCGATCAAAACCTGTACATCTCGAATACGCGAATCTACGGAGCGAGACCGCTTTTGCTGCTCCAGCAACAGATAGAAGGTTGCAACCATTGAGTTTTCAATTTCATCATTAACCTGATACTCAAGTTGCTTTTCGACAAACTGGATAAAGCTCAGTAGAGGCGGGCTAATCGAAAACACAGCCACACTATTATCCATCAAATGAGTGGGCAAAGTGGTCATATCCGCAACAATAAAGCGTGATGACTCTTCGGCATTAAAACCGTGAGCACAACTTTTGGGGATGACTATGCAGTCGCCAACCGCCACCTTTCCGACATAACTATCCATATCAATATGTATGTTGCCCTGGAGAGGAAGCACCAGTTGATGATAATCACTATGAGTATGTCGGCTCATACGTTTCGTGTAGGAGCGAATGCTTAAGCTAGATTTCATAAAAACAACATACAGTTAAAGGATACCGCATTATAGCGTTGAAAGTATCGAGGTTGAAAGCTGGGCAGTTGTAAGCCCAGATCTTGAATGGGATGTGGTTTGTTAGTCCGCCTCGGACTCTAACGAAGCCAACCAACGAAGCACTTCCGCAGTTGCCTCAATAAGATCGCTTGGGATGTACTGGTCGACGTTACCGTCGGCGTATAGTGCGCGAGCAAGAGGGACTTTTTGCATCACAGGCACGCCTTCCTCTCTAGCGATTGCGACCATACGTTTGGCTACCGCATCGGTTTCCATCAAAGTGATGACGGGCAGGGGCGTTTCGCCTTTCTTGTAATAAAGGCCAACCGCGATATGTGTTGGGTTTGTAACTAATACATTAGAACGTTTAACGTTTTCGCGTTGATTGGAGGCTTGTAGCTCTTGGTGCAACTGACGACGTTTGCTTTTTATTTCTGGACTGCCTTCCATCTCTTTGTATTCGCGCTTCACTTCGTCCTTGCTCATTTTGAGCTTCTTCGTGTGATCAAACTTTTGGTACGCAAAATCTGCGGCAGCGATGACGATGAAACCTACCGAAGAGATAATCATTAATTGTTTAATCATGACGCCAGTAATGGTCGGGACACATTCTAGCCCACAAGTTGGAATTTGCATTAAAGCGTTGATGTTACCGCGTAATGTCACCCAGATAATGCAGGAAAGAAGAGAGACTTTAAGGATCGACTTGATAAACTCAATCACACTCTTGAGGGAAAAAATGCGTTTGGCCCCTTCGACGGGATTGATCTTTTTGATTTCGGGTTTAACGGACTCACCACTAAATAGGAATCCGAACTGCCCCATATTGGAAAAGATGGCGACGAGTGCAGCAACCAGAATAATCGGAGCGAGTAGATAGGCAATTTCTTTTGCGATGGCGATAGCGACATCGACTAGCGCATCTTGGAAACCCTGATAAGCAAGCTTACTTGGTAGGAGAATAAGCGCTGAGATGTGCGACATGTAATAATCGGCGAACGCAAACAGTACAATTATGAGCGCCAAAATTAATGCAGACGATACGATTTCTTGGCTTTTGGCAACCTGACCTTTCTGTCGAGCATCGCGTAACTTTTTTGCGGTGGGTTGCTCTGTTTTTTCTGCACTCATAAAGAATCCTAAGCGTTATTGCCAAATGGTATTGAGTTGTTCTGCGAATCGGGTAATGCCGTAAAACTGTACTTCAAAGTGATCCATCATTATTCCGAGATACACGATCAGTAAAACACTCGCGATGGCACTTTTTATTGGCATGGCAAGGAAAAAAACATTCAATTGCGGTGCAAAACGACTGATAAGCGCCAGACCAAACTCAGCAAGAAACATTGCCAACACTAGTGGAGCGGACATCAACACACCAAGCCACATAAGCTGTTCAAATTGCGCGTAGAAGAAGCTCACCCATGCGTCGCTAACGGTTGGGAAAAAGTCCACGATCGGCCAAGATGTATAGCTTTTGAATAACGCATAGATAAAAGTGACAAAGCCCCCGCCAGAGAAGAACAGGGTAATCAACGTTTGGGTCAGTAATACCGCTGTTGGTGTGGATTGTGAGCCTAGCGTTGGGTTAAACATACTTGCCATGGCAGCGCCACGTTGGTTGTCGACCAGAAAACCGGCCGCTTCTATCGCCCAAAAGGGGATAGCAGCAACAAACCCTATCAATAGCCCAATTAATACCTCCTTACCCAAAATCATTATCAGCCAAATGCCGTCGGTTTCTGCGGGCAAGCTTTGCTGATTAATCATCGGAAATATAAACAGTGCGAGTGAGCAAAGCACACCATTTCTCACCATGGTGCCGCCTAGCATTTGCTTGCTCAAAATAGGCAAAAAGATGAAGCACGCCATTAACCGAGGTAACGTCAGGCTGTACAAAAATAAAGCCTGGTGTAAGTCGTGATAACTCATCGTATTTGAGGAATTTTATCCATAGCAAGCGAGGCGAAGGCGTGGAGCTCTGCCCCTAGCCATTGCGTTGTGACGAACAGCGTAATAATGACCGCGATAAGCTTGACCACAAAGCCTAACGTTTGTTCTTGGACCTGAGTTAACGCCTGAATAAGCGACACCAATGTACCAACCAATGCTGCGACTAAAATCGGCGGTAATGACAAGTACAACACTAGGGTTAATGCTTGAGTCGTGAAATGAATGATTTCAGCAGAATGCATACTTTCTCCGTGATTAACCGTAACTCAACACTAAGCCGTGGGTGAGCTTTGTCCAGCCGTCAAGCAAGACAAAAAGCAACAATTTGAAGGGGAGGGAAATCGTCATTGGCGATACCATCATCATCCCCATCGCGAGTAGGATATTCGACACAATTAGGTCAATAGCGATGAACGGTAAGTACAACAGAAAGCCAATTTCAAAAGCGCGAGTAAGCTCGCTGACGGTAAATGCGGGCAGTAAGAGCAATAAACTGTCCGACTCTAAACGGTCTACGTACTTCTGTGGCCACAATGTGCGTGCAGCATCAGTGAAGAATATGGCTTCGGTTTCCCGAATATGCTTTTTCAAAAATTCTCGATAAGGCTGTAAACCGCTTTCAATGAGGCCTTCTACACTTGCAGAATCTTCAAGGGAGATATCATGCTGCTTTACGTAGTCGTAGGTTTCAAACCCGACGGGAGCCATGATGAAAATTGACAAAATAATAGCCAATCCGTAAAGCGCCATATTCGGCGGAATTTGCTGTACACCGAGAGCGTTACGCAACAGTGAGAATACAACGGCGAGTTTCACAAACGACGTCGCCATCATGGCGATAAATGGGATCAGTGCCAGCAGTGCTAAGCTGACAATGAGATTGAGCTCGTCGGGTAACTGGATCATGCTGGCTCCTGCGTGCCACCGAACAGCTCCAGTACGCGCACACCTAAATGTTCGTTAACATTAACCAGTTCACACTCACCAATGATTTTGCCGTTGGCACGCAATGTTACCGGCTTAGATACAGGCTGGTTTAGCTCGAATACGTACCCTGGCTGAAGCTGGTTAAGCTGCTCTAGCGTGATGGTTTGATGGCCGATATCAAACGTGAGTTCCACAGGCAGTTGCTGGTGGTCGGTTAACATTTCTGAAGTGTTTACGTCATTCATATTGGTTTCTTTTTCCATAATGTGAAGAGTTTGGTCATCCAGTTGGCAGCGCCAGAGATTCTGGTTAGATACTTGAAAAATGGCTTGTTGCTTGGCGATGTAACCATCGTCAAAAAAGATGACATCTCCCAGCTCGAGCGAATTAAATTCGCTTAACGTCAAATGGGTCCTTCCAAGACTTAACCACACAGGTAAAGCGAGGTGTCGAGCTTGTAGAGCAGCGCTGTTTGGTAGCGCATCCAACAACACGTCTGATCCTTCGCTAACCCACAAACAAAGAGAGCCGTTAGGCTTATTGAGGGTTAACATTAAAGTATGCTCTTGGGCCTGGCTCGCCTCTAACGGCTGTAGTTGACTAAGAATGGGTAACTGACCAAATAGCGCTTTGATTGCCTCACTATGCGGTTCTATCTGTGAGCTCAAAAGTGCTAACTGGAGGGAGTTAGGCAGGGACTCAAACGCAGTAGCATTTAAGGTCGATTTCAGCCAATGTTGGAGCTGCGCACGAGAAAAGTCTACTTGTAGGGTTTGCCCTCCAATCAACGTGGTTAAACGGAACCCTTCAAATGAAGGGATTTGAGCAACAGTAATCGATACGCTCTGACCATCAGTCCCTTGGAAGTGGCACTGTTTTGCACAAAGTTGATTGCTGAGCGCGATACTTTCTGCATCCACTTTGGGTATTATTAACGGCGTCATAGGTCATTCTCCGCTTGCCATTCTTCATACACGCTGCGTTGTTGGCGTGAGTGTTGTTGTTCATGTTGTTGTTGATCGAGCTGTTGAGTTTGTTCGCTGATCGCTAAGCGAAGTGGCTGCTCACCGCAGAATCGGTTTAGCCGTTCAGCAAGATCTTGTCTAGCTTGCTGGCTAATAATGGAAAGGGCATGCTCTTGTCGAATCGTCACGCTATACCCTTGAGCGTCCAACTTGATGTGGATTTCGCCACCTTTTAATTGTCCTTCACTTAGAAACAGCCGAACCTCTTTGTTGTCCGATGCGGTTGGCAGAGCAACATAGATTTTGTCCACCAATTGCTGGAGTAATTGGTTTACGTCTCGCGTTGGGCTTGGTTGAGCCTGCGAAGCAACACTTTTTAGGATGACATCGCCTTGTGTTACCGCACTTGCAAAGGGTTGAGAAGGTACTTTTTCTTCATCCGTTTTCACGGCGACTAGTGCGCTTTTCGTCACGATTTTTTCAAGAGGCTTGGTTTCAGGCAGGCCACCAGTTTGGTCTGATCGTTTGCCTGTATTCTGTAGCGGCGGAGTTGCACGCTTATTGTGCGTTTTTTCAGTTTGCCTTTTCGTTAAGCCAACAATGTTAATCCCATCTTGAGCGAGCTCTGTCGCTGTCGCATTTTGGGGGAGCAAGCCAGATTCAAGCGTAGAGAGATACTCCGGCGAGGTATGTTTATCCATCGGCGTCGGTTTATCATCTTTCAAATGAGCTTGAAAGTGAGGATCAACACGCTCGGTAGAAGGGGATCTTAGAACTGTGTCGCCATCGATTTTTCCATCATGTTTAAGCAATTTATTGTTTTTGCTAATTATTTCTTCGCTATTTGCTGCGTCGTCTTGCGATTTCTCTATATCTCTCTTACTGACGACGTCACTTTGACCTTTTAAAGTGGAGATGTTTTTGTCAGCGTTGGCTTCTTGGTTCGATAGGTTAAGTTTCTTATCTAGACCTTGAGATGTCTTATGCCTTAGCGGTATGTCTTCTTCGCCAGTATGATTTTTTTGGGGATTCCCAACGATAGACTCCTTTCCCTTGCTAGGCTTCTTCGTCATTGCATGCTCGAATTGTGATTGAAGCTCGGCCTCCTTCTCGAGAGGCGCTTGTTCCGGCGTTGATTTGTGCAGCGTATTCGATGTTTCAGTTGTTGGGGTAATGCGCATAGTGAACCTTTAGATAATGTCGACAGTGCGAAACTCTTCCTGTTCGAGTTCTTCTTGGTATTGCCTTTCTCGCGATTTGTCCGCGACTTCTTGTTGCTGCAACTGAACGAATTTTTCTTTGGTTTTATGGGCTTGTCGCGCCTCTTTTTGCTTTTCTTTAAGTGCCGAGCGTTCGATTTCAAGCGCTTTTTTTGACTCGGCCACACGTTGTTTAAGTTCGGCTTCTCTCTCTCTTAACAACGCGATTTCTTGTCTTAATGTTTCTAGCTCTTTGAGAACGAGCGTTTGTTGTTTTGCTTTAGCAAAACGTCGCTCTTCTTCTTCCTTGCGCCAAACGTGATAGTCCGCGACAGAACGTTCGGCCTTTTGAACCTGTGCTGCGGCGTTTGACACTCGGTATTCTTGACGCTTGACGGCTTTATCCGCACGGTCAGCGCGAATTTTTTTGATTTCTAATAAGCGTTCTATCATTGTTTCACCATCCCTTTAAGTTGAGCGATAGCGCCATCAAGATCGCTTGGTTCATGAGTGCCTTGGCGTAAAAAGGCGCATATATCATCACTTTGTGCAATGGCCATATCCGCTCGGCTATCTGCGCCATGTTGGTATTCGCCAATTTTGATTAGCAGTTCAACTTCTTCATACTTAGCTAACATTTCGCGAATATGAGCAGCAGACGCCTGATGATCGGATTCAACGATTTGATTCATCACTCGGCTTGCTGACCGAAGTACATCAATCGCAGGGTAATGGTTCATTGCGGCAAGTTTACGCGAGAGAATGATGTGCCCATCTAAAATGGAGCGAGTTTCATCCGCGACAGGCTCTGTCATGTCGTCACCTTCCACCAACACGGTGTACAGTGCTGTAATTGATCCTTTGTCTGATTGTCCAGCTCGTTCCATCAGCTTTGGCAAAGCGGCAAAAACGGAAGGCGGATAGCCACGTCGTGTTGGTGGCTCGCCTGCGGCTAGTCCAATCTCCCTCTGTGCGCGGGCGAAACGCGTTACAGAATCCATCAGCAGTAGCACGCGTTTACCTTGGTCACGAAAATATTCTGCGATAGAAGTGGCAACAAAAGCGGCTTTGGCGCGCTCCATTGCTGGGCGATCAGAGGTAGCGACCACTAAAACCGATTTGGCCATTCCTTCTTCGCCTAGGTCATGCTCAATAAACTCGCGCACTTCGCGTCCGCGTTCACCAATTAAGGCGAGAACGGTCACGTCAACTTCTGCGGAGCGAATCAGTTTAGCCAGTAGGGTACTTTTACCCCCGCCAGCCGCTGCAAAAATACCCATGCGCTGACCTTCACCACAGGTCAGTAGCCCATCAATGGATCGAACGCCAAGAGAGATTGGCTTTTCAATCAGTTTACGTTGCATTGGTGGTGGCGCATCGCGATAAACAGGATACCAAGCACTTGGTTCCTGACTCTGCGTACCATCGAAAGGACGCCCAAGCCCGTCAAGCGTTGTACCTAACAGGTGGTCGCCAACACCCACTTCGTGCATTTTGCCCATTGGGCTTACTTCTGTATTTGAGGAAATCCCAAACATATTTCCTAACGGGGTGAGCAAAGCGTGATGCTGCTGGAAGCCAACCACTTCCGCTAACAAAGACAGAGTTTGATCGGGATTACGCAACTCACACAGTTCACCTACACGAACGCCAGGGACGACAGCTTTGATAATGGTGCCGGTGACTTGTGTAACGCGCCCGCGAATTTGGATCAAACGCGTGTGTTTAATCGCAGATTGTTGGATATCAGTGATG
>NZ_WXWS01000042.1:0-12065 GCF_009904715.1 Vibrio sp. V42_P2S4T144
AAAGAGATCTGGAGACACGCTGTAAACTTGAACACCATGTCTCCATGGTTTTTCCATGTAGTCATCGACTGGTTCAATAAACTTTTGAGCATGCATAACAAACTTTGAGGCTGCTTTAGGTGTGACAATATATGCGGTGGTACCACAAGTTCCAGCAGAGTAGCCCCCTAACATATGATTATCATCAATCGGTACGATTGGGGTGAATGCACACTTCTGAGTGGCAGACAACTTGATATAGTCATAAGTAGAAGTCAATGGAACGGCATGTTCGAGTACTCGCTTCAGCCCTTCTACGGGGTCGACGTTGTCTTCTAAGATGACGATCGGTTCATCAAGCTCAACACAGCGAACCCACAACTCGTAATGGCTTGCAAAGCAGGCGACTTCACTAGTTTTTAATTGATACCCTTTACGGCGTAGAGTAATGGTAGGACGACTTTTTTCTGAATGAAGAAAACGGTCAACAGAGCCATCTATTGCATCAAAAAATTCAAACGTAATGCCTTGTTGTTTTAACTTTTCTTCAATACGTTCTCGGCGATCCAGCGATCGAGCCAAGCTTACGACAAATACTTTCACTGCACTTTCCAGTCGCTGTTATATCTTGGTTTAAACAAATTGTAATAGTTATTGCCGTCTTCTTGAGAGTGCAGCAACTGTAGTACCCACATATATTGTTCGGGTTTATCACCGACAAAATATTCAATGGCTTCATTACAGGTACGAGCGTCTTGCTCTTCGCCTTTATCCAACTCAAACGCCGGTAAAATCTCAATATCAAACGTACCATCTTCAGTATTCATCGACGCAAATAGAGGCAGTACTTTTGAGCGTGATAGTTTCGCAATTTTGCCTAAACCAGGTAGCGTTGCTTTACGTGTTGCAAAAAAATCCACAAACACACTATGCTCTGGGCCGTGATCTTGATCAGGTAGATAATACCCTACATAGCCATCTCGAATGGATTTCAGAAAAGGCTTAATGCCACCTGAGCGTTCATAAACACGACCACCGTATTGGACCCTTTGCTTGTGCATCAGCCAGTCAGCAACATCATTCTTTTGCTTCTTCGCCATTGCAGAAACTGGCATTCCCATTGAAGCGAGCAAGATAGCAGGCACATCAATAGCCCAAGAGTGGGGAACCATTAAAATTACATTTTCGTTGCTATCAATGTGCTGTCGTAAAATGTCTAGGCCGCGAATTTGGCAACGGTTCTGAAGCCATTTTGGTGAGCGTAAACTTAGTAACCCGAAGCGAAAAAAGAACATGGCCGCTGTGTAGAGTGTTTTTTCTATCAAAGCTTCACGTTCTTGGAACGATTTTTCCGGAAAACACAGCTCAAAGTTAACCCTCGCTCGATGAGCTGGACCTTTGTGGGATTTAGACAGTTTTTTGGCTATGGTTTTCGCCAACCACTTTTGTAAACCCAGTGGCATTAATGATAACGGTAAAAATAAGATAACACCTAACCACGTGCCCCAGTACTTAGGCGACAGAAAGTGGCGCTTAAACTCAGGGTTATATGCTTTGGGGTCGAAGTCATCACGTTTTATTGTCATGGCGTGTCTAGTTACCTATTCGTGTACGGGCGAAGTGGTTTAAATGAGAAAAAGATAGTTAGGAATGATACAGGCTATTGCACTTGAGTAAAGGTGGCAGGTTATGGTTCTACCACCTTGTGGTGCTTAACTGTTTTGGATAGTTAAGTATTCGGCAACGCCTTCTGCAACTGTCTTGAATTCAACATCACAACCTGCGGTGCGCAGTTTGGTCAGATCCGCTTGTGTGAATTCTTGGTAAGCGCCTTTTAGGTGCTCAGGGAATGGGATGGTTTCAATTTGGCCTTTGCCATGATGCTTGATAACTGCTTTTGCTACCTCTTCAAAAGATTCAGCACGGCCAGTACCACAGTTAAAAATGCCTGATACGCCGTTTTCTAAGAACCACAGGTTTACTTTACATACATCACCAACGTAAACGAAGTCGCGTTTGAATGATTCGCTGCCCGCGAACAATTTAGGATTTTCACCTGCGTTAAGTTGGTTGTTTAGGTGGAATGCAACTGATGCCATGCTACCTTTGTGGTCTTCACGTGGGCCATATACGTTGAAGTAGCGGAAGCCGGTGATTTGAGAAAGGGTCTCACCATGTTCTTCAGCATCTTGCCATAGGCGACGAACGTAGTTATCAAACTGCTGTTTCGAGTAACCGTATACATTCAGTGCGCCTTCGTATTCGCGTTCTTCAACGAAAGTCTCTGTATCGCCGTAAGTGGCTGCTGAAGAAGCGTATAGGAATGGAATCTCGCGATCTAAACAGTAATGCAGCAGCTCTTTAGAGTACTCATAATTGTTTAGCATCATGTACTTACCATCCCACTCAGTCGTTGCAGAACAAGCACCTTCGTGGAAAATTGCCTCAATCGGACCAAAATCATCGCCCGCCATAATTTGGGTCAGAAAGTCGTCACGATCCATGTAATCTGTGATGTCCAGATCAACTAAGTTCTTAAACTTTTTGCCATTTTTTAGGTTGTCGACAACCAGGATATCGTTAATACCAGCTTCGTTTAGTGCTTTAACAATGTTGCTGCCGATCATGCCAGCGCCACCAGTTACGATGATCATAGAACTTCCACCATAGATTAAAATTTTCTCAGGAATTCTAGCAAGAAACGAAAAGTAGCGCTATTGGAAGCAGGAAGATAGGTTTGAGTCTTCTATACTCAGTATCTAGATATGAAAAAGGGAGCCGCAGCTCCCTTGATTACTTTATTATTCCACATCCGAACGGTTAGGCCTTTGATACCAAGGATTTCGCTCGTCGGTCAACTCAATCAAGCTGTATTTACGTCCGAGTTTCTGTCCTCCGTCACGAGTAAGAGGCTGCCAACTAAAGTTCGCACGATTGTTGCTTGGCTTAACGGTCATGATGTCAAATGGAATCGACAAGTAGAAACCTTTGGTAAAACTACCTTCACCAAATTCATCCGCAGACAAGTCTGTAAATGAGGCAAAGGCGCCAGCAATTACGCCACTCTTGAACTGCTTAGAAACATTGATTTGTGTACCAACATCGCCAGCTAGGAACTGACCAACATCGACTTGGATCATCAAATCTTGTAGGAATTCCCATTGAGGGTAGTAGTAACCAGATACAAAACCAGTGAAGCCTTTATCAATAACTTGGAACGGACGTCCATATTCTGGCACGTTTTGCCATTTCTCGTCGTAAACACCGAAGTAACTTTGTGGATCACGTTGAGAAATTACGTTGACGTCAGCGCCAATCGCCCAGTTAGCTCCTTGCGGTCGGTAAAGAAACTCGGTACCAACTCCGGCAAACATGCTCTCCAGATAACCCGCGTAGAATTGCTGATCCATCGTATCGGAATACTCTTGGAACCAAGTCAATTGTAAGTTTGACATGGTTACAGCATGTTCATTTTGGTAAGCGCGGAACATGGTGCGAACACGAGGAACGGTAGTGCCATCAGGTGGAGTGACATAAATAAACTTATCGTAGTTGTTATACCAATCCCAGTATAACGAACCGCCAATTTCAAGGTTGTCCGTCAGCCAGTATGAGGCATTACCGCTTAGCCCTACACTAAAGAGATAGAAATCTTCAGCGTTTCCGAGAGTTTGAACTAGTTTAGGTGCAAAGCCCCAATCAAAACGTTCAAAACCATCGTAGATAGATTCTCCCGTTGGCTTAGTAGTAGCCCTTGAGGTTGCATCTTCTATTTTCGGATTGATGTAATTAACTTGGGCAAAGTCGCGATATTTCTCTTTGGAAATAATCGTTTGTTCGCCGACTAAGCCTCGGCTACGTTCATTGATCGCATAGGTATCAATATCGTCAGGCATTTCATTATGGAGTACAGCTGCCGCTTTTTCGTGTGCCTCTGTACGGTCACGATATTTCTTCTGCTCACCAACGACAGTTACTGTATTGTCATCAACATAAATACGCGTGTTTTGGTAACCAGCAATTTTGTCTAAATCTTCTGTTACACGTTCCCAATCAACATCAGACAGTTCTTCAGGCTGGCTATCTTCGATTTCTGGTGTTGGTGTATCTCGCCAGAATGATGGCATGTCATTGAAATTAGTGTTTAGCGTTAAGCCCGCGACCAACGTGTCTCCGCGTTCATAACTTAAACGAAAATCGGCCATTCCGATACGGTAGAGCACACCAAAGTTCCATGGCGTGTGGGGAGACATATCTACACCGGCCTGAACTACAGGGTAGTCTGTGCTGTAATCGTTACCGTCGTATTCAAGCTTGAAGCGAAGAGGCTTATGAAGAGTCTGATATTCAATACCACCAAAAAGGGCAGCAGGGCCTTTAAAGGCTCTATCGAAGTTAGTTGTTCCGCCAGTAGATAGAAATTCTGAAGGTCTATCGCAGAATTTGTCTGATGCTTTACAAAAAGGGTTTGTGACCGTATCTCTAGTTCCTAGGTAGCCCCAGCCCATACCTAAAGTAAAATCAAAAGTACCTAATTTCGAATTAGAATATCGTTTTGTCGCTGCAAGAAACTCAGCATCAAAAAGACCAGTACCAGCAAAGTCTCGTACCCCTAGGGCGATTTCTGGCATGTATTCAGATTCTTCCCATAATCTAAATTTAAAATCTATCCCCTTGTCTGTATATTCATTGTCAACATCGGGGAAGGATGATGAATAAGGCAGGTCGTTAACTTGAGTGTAACGGATGGTTGTTTCTAGCCACGGCATAAGTTGCAGAGTCACATTGTAAAAAAGGTACTCATCACTACCTGTTACAGAAAAGTTGAATTCCCCTTCAGGAGCCATACGTCCGGTTGGCATCTGCATTAAACCAACACCACCAAAATCAGATTGAGAAGGCTGTAACGAGGGAGCCTCAAAGGGTATATCTTGAGCCCAAACCAATGCAGGGCCCATTAAAGAAAGGGTTAAGCTTTTTCTAATTGGCATCATTGTGGTCTCTTTGTGGAGCTTGGTATCAATTGAGTGAGTAGGCGGACAATATCTTGGTCCATTTCGGAGTATTCAAGATCACCAAACGGAATATATACCAATGTCAGAGGTGGTAAGTAATATTGTGTCGTTAACCAAGCTCCGTGATGCGGCTTAACTACGTGACCATCTGGGTAGATCAACACTGGCGGTGTTGATAACGCACCAATGTTATTTTTCAAATTCTCTATTTGTCTTTGCAAAGGGATGCCTGCTTGCGCCTTAACGGAATACACGCTACTTAGGTTTCCTAAGTAATACACTTTTTCTTCGCGTAGAGGGCTAGCGAGCAGGTAATCGCCGCGCAACAGTGGGTTGTCGAATTTATCTAGTCGAATTTTATCAACATCGATCGCAGACAGTAAACGCGGTGCAAAGCTTTGCTGCTGAATGAACTTGTAGAATGGATGTGCGACCAAATTGTGTTGAATCATTTGATTGAGCACCGAGTTCTTTAAAGCGGTAGAGGTTTTCTCGGCGCGTTCCGATTTATCAAACAAAGTGGTACCAAGAGAGTATTGCAGAGAGACGCTTTGCTCCCTAGCAAGTGCTAACACACTTTCTAAACGAGCCGGCCCTTGAAATTGTAGCCGTTTGCCTGCTTCTAGCAATTCAACATTTAATGGTTGCATAGCAGAGGTTTCTGTTTGAGCGAAGCTAGGCATGCTCAAAAGCGGTATGACCAAACCGAATAATGTGAGTAGTTGCTTGCTCATGATTTGCTATATCCCTTCAAAATGGTTAACTCAACCGGAATCATATTTGGCCCTAGGTGTTGTAAGGTTTTAACGACCTGACCCTGTTCATTGACCCAATAGTAGTTTTCGACCGATTGAGAAAGACTGCTAAACTCAACAACTTCTTTATATACGTTGGTCATAGTGCTAGAAATAGGTGTTGTTAACGTTTCTTGGCCTGAGTAAGAACGCGTTATATTTGCAGGAAAGCCATAACGGTATTGTGTTGCCCAATCGTATGAAAGTGTGTAGTTGACAGAGGTTGAGTCTAAAGAAAAACCTGGAACGTCACCGTAAACACCTGCTAAGTCCCCACTCTGTAGACCAATCGTTTTGACGATATGCCCATTCTCCGTAACGATCATAGCTTTGTCAGCACTTACCCATTTCAGTTGTATTTTTCCATTGAGAGGGTTTCGTTCCGCAAAAGCTAAAACAACAAACACCTGTTTTTGATTTCCAAGTTTCAAATAGGCACTGGCATAAGGAACTGCATTTATTTCTTCTGATGTCATCTCGACATCGATGTAGTTACCGTAGGCTTCTTGGACGGTTGCTGAAACATCATTGAATTTCTGTGTGCAGCCAAAGAGTACAAGGAGTAATGGAAGAATGAGAAGTTGGCGTATCCATTTAGGTATTCGGAAGATATTCATTATTCCCTCTTACAAATAAAATCGCCCTGAGTCATTCAGGGCGATTGGCTTCTGTTCTACAAAACGAAATTAGTTCGAAGTAGAAGTAGAAGTAGATGTTGAAGTAGATGTTGAGTCGCTATCTGACGCTGCAACTGCTACTACAGTTACTGCTGCTGCTGCGCCTACACCTACAGCTGTAGTGCCAGTTGCTGACGCAGAAGCTGTGCCTGTTGAGCCTGCTTCTTCTGCTGCAAATGCAGTTGTTGCGCTTAGAGCCATAAGAATAGCTAGAGCTGTATTCTTCATTATTAATCCTTGTGTATCCGGTATAAAAACATCGATGTTTGGTAGCATAAAAAATGCTCCAAATTATATTCTAGATAAAAAAGCCTTAGCATGTAAATAGTTTCTTATTTTGCCATGGCTTATGATCTCATTTCTAACACCAGCGTGACATTGCGCGGTTATCTTGCTCCCTTGCTTGCTGATAAACTATCAAGAGTGCATAATTTGTCGGTCTATTTCCTCCAGAACTAGAGGTTTGGAGGAAATAGGTCGTTTTTACTTACACCATATAGAAAGCGATACAGTGGCTTACGCTCAACGCCTCAGGGCGGTAGCGTGCCAACTCTTCAGTATTTAATGGCCTGCATAGCACGCTTAACTTTGCTTTGGCAGCCCATATTATTACCAGTACTAGGGACTTTTACGTGATAAGAAAGCAGCATTGTTTGGGAATACTTGGTGCACTGGGCTTGAGCCTGAGTTCTTTTTCAGCGTCAGCCGATTTTTATGCTGGTGCGTTAGTGAGCTACTCAAATGCAGAATTGAAAAGCTCGTCTTCTGAGTCCGTAAAAGAGGGGAGTCCTTTCCTTCTTAGTGCGCAAGCAGGGTACTTCTTTAATGACTACATTGGTCTCGAAGGACGTTATGGGACATCAGTTCAACGTGACAGTGGTCTTGCCGTTGATAGCGCTTTGAGCGGCTTTGTTAAGTTGAATATGCCGGTTTCAGAGCGAGTAGCACTTTATGGTTTAGCTGGGTATTCAAGCGTTCAGCTTGATCTACAAAATGTAGGTTCTCACAAAGAACAAGGATTTAGTTTTGGGTTAGGTATGCACTACGCTTTAAATAACCAAAGCGCGGTGATATTTGAGTTCGTTGATAACGTCTCTGAAGACCAAGTTCGCCTTAACTCGATTACATTGGGTTTTCAGCACCGTTTCTAATTTAAATACCTAGAGCTCAAACTTGGGACTAGGGTCTTTTATTCAATTATTATAGTGACATACCATGTTTAAAGGATATTTCTCTATTGCCGCTTTTATATTGGCAAGTACGTTTGCGTCTTATTCAATGGCACAAACACCCACTCCAGAACAAATGAAAATGTTTCAAAATCTACCCGCCGACCAACAAAAGGCCTTGGCGAGTAAGTATGGTTTCTCCATTCCTTCTAGTTCATCTTCAAACAAGTCTCCTTACGAAAATCCGCAAGTAATCCAACCTAGAACTGAAGCTAGTAGCGCTGTATCTTCCAATATCGAAGAACAATGGCTCAAAAAAGGTGAGCAGGAAGAGCTTAAACGTTTTGGTTTAGATCTTTTTGCTGGTTCTCCAAGCACTTTTGCTCCGATCAGTGATGTTCCTGTGCCGGCAAATTACACCGTGGGTGCAGGTGATGAAATCATTGTGCAGTTGTTTGGTAAGGAGAATGAAACGCATCGTTTACGCGTAAATCGTGCGGGCACAATCAACTTCCCCTCACTTGGGCCGGTAAATGTTGCTGGCATGCACTTTTCTGATGTTCGAGACTCTCTGACGCAACGTGTAAAAGAGCAAATGATTGGTGTGCGCAGTGATATCTCATTGGGTGAATTACGCACCATGCAAGTGTTTGTAATGGGGGATGCATATAAACCTGGTGCCTACACGGTTAGCGCATTAACGACAATTTCACAAGCTATCTATTACAGTGGCGGTTTTGGTGAAAGTGGGGCCCTAAGAGATATCCAACTAAAGCGTGATGGTAAAATCATTCGTAAGTTGGATATGTATGACCTGTTACTAAAAGGTGATGCAAGTAATGATGTGCGCTTACTACCGGATGATGTTGTTTTAATTGGTTCTGTTAACGATACGGTGTCTATAGAAGGCGAGATCAACCGTCCGGCAATTTATGAAGTCAAGGCCGGTGAAACTTACCAACAACTTATTCAGATGGCAGGTGGTTTTACCGCGAATGCTCATGTCGAGCAGTTGGAGATAAAACGCTACGCTCCACATGGCGCTCGTGAGGCTCTGACGCTTGATTTCAATAAAACGCAAGATCGACAGAGTAAAGTTAAAAATGGCGACGTCATCAAGATCTTGAAAAAAAGCGAAGAGCTTACACGATATGTTCAAATTGAAGGTGATGTCAGACACCCTGGTTATGTAGAGTGGCATCAAAGTTTACGTATTGCTGATTTGTTTAAATCTGTCGACTCCGCATTCAATGCGACTGCTGATGTTAACTACGCCGTTGTTGTTCGAGAAGTTAATACTCAACGTGATATAGAAGTATTTCAGATAAACCTCGCGAACGCGATTTTATCTCCTAACAGCAAAGACAATATGTCCCTGCGTTCTCGTGATCGAGTTCTAGTCTTCAACCGTTTCAATAACGAAGATTTAGATACACTTGCTAACGATGAAGAAATTACAAAAGCGAAAACACTCGAGCAAGCCCAAAAACAGGCGGAGATGGAGCAACAGAAAGAGCAACAACAGATGAGCTCGTCTGTTGCAATGATTAATAACCCAATTGGTTCTGTAATCGCAGGTAATAATCCGCAACAAACTAGTTTCAATAACCAACAGAATCATGTTGGCTGGAACCAGCAAGAAAGAGAAGAAAGAAAAATTATTTTCCGCGGTAAGGAAATTACAGAAGAAGACTTTGAAAAGCTTAAGCAAAACACTCGTCGTACTTTACTTGCACCAGTCTTGTTACAACTTCAACAACAGTCTCGTTTGGGACTAGCCCCTCAAATTGCTGAAGTATTTGGTGAAGTTAAGCATCCAGGGCGCTACCCGATTACTCCAAGAATGACGGTATCAACGCTTCTTGAAGCTGCTGGTGGTTTGACTTACAACGCATTCACAATTAATGCAGAACTAGCGCGAACCACGATTAATAGTGCGGATGAACGTGCATATATTGATGTTGAACGTATTGATTTGCGTAAAGCAATCCAAGGCAGCGCTTCGGACAATGCAATTATTGTAGGCCGAGATCGTTTGAACATCCTAGAAAAGCCAAATGTGAAGCTACAAAGCACAGTCACTTTACAGGGTGAAGTTCGTTTCCCTGGCACCTATACGGTGCGTCAAGGTGAAACCCTAAGTGAGTTATTGGACCGAGCGGGTGGCCTAACCGAGTTTGCTCACCCTCAAGGTGCAATTTTTACTCGTGAAGCTTTACGTCTACAGGAGCAAAAGCTACTGAACCAGTATGCAGCAGATATGCGCGCAGAAACTGCGAAGAAAACATTCAGGGCAGACAGCAATATTGGCTCAGTAATTACCGATCCTCAGAAAACACTAACTTTTGTAGAAGAAGCAAGCAAAAGTAAGGCTCTAGGTCGTATAGTCGTACAGCTCAACCGTATTCTTGATGGAGAACGTTCAGCAGACTTTATGCTAGAAGATGGGGACTTCCTCTTTGTTCCAACTTTCCGAAACACAGTATCAATTATGGGAGAAGTTCAGGTTCCAATTACCTACTTGTTGGACAAAAAACTTGACGTCGATGATTACCTGAACAAAGCGGGTGGTGCTAAAAAGCAAGCCGACGAAGACCGCATTTTTGTAGTACGTGCTGATGGTTCAGTTTACAAACCAACGTCTGGTTATTGGTTCGGAAACAATAAAGAAGGGTTAAAAGCTGGCGATACTATTGTTGTGCCAATTGACACCGATTACCGTGATGCATTAAGTACTTGGACAGCGGCGACACAAATACTCTATCAAACTGGCGTTGCAATTAATGCACTAAAATAGCAGACAAAGAGGGGCTGAGAGACCTATTCTCAGCTCCAATTTTATTAATGTCATCTTTAATGGCTCTATTCTGAGAATGCAACAAACTAGTAAATGCTTGTGTGTTCCCTTTACTTACAAATCTTCTAGCTAGCTCTACACTAGACTCGGAGTCAGTAGGATTTAGAATTTCATGGAATCAAAAAAAGAATCATATCCAAGTCACCTAGCGTACTCTTCTTCTCTTTCAACAAGTTCGAGCGATGAAATCGATTTTCGAGAGTTATTTACGGAGTTATGGAAAGGGAAATGGATCATAATAATTTCCACGTTTGTATTTGCAGTTGGCTCAGTGTTGTATTCATTGAGCTTAAGCAATATATATAAAGCAGATATACTGCTGGCACCTGCAGAAAGTTCGAGTGGTGGTAATTTATCTAATATGGCAGGGCAACTAGGTGGTTTAGCTGCTTTAGCCGGTGTTAACTTAGGAGGGGCGGAGCTTTCTCAAGCTGATCTTGCTGTACAGGTCATGAGGTCTCGTCAATTCATCGAGGGGTTCATAGATAAACACAATTTATTAATTCCATTGATGGCAGCAAAGGATTGGGACTTAGCTAAAGATGAACTGATTTTAGATGATGAAATCTATGATCAAAGCTCTGAAAAGTGGTTAAGAAAACCAGAAGGGTTACGAGGTTCAAAACCTACAGCCCAAGAAGCTTATGATGTATTTAGAAACGAAACGTTTAGTGTTGCTCAAAATAAGGAGACTAATCTCTATACGATAACTGTTAAACACTACTCTCCTTACATTGCTCAGAAGTGGGTTAATTGGCTGATAGAAGATATTAACAGTGTCATGCGTGAAAGAACGATAGCAGAGGCTTCTCAAAACTTAGCTTACCTGAACATTCAGTTACAAAAGACAGCAGTAGCAGAAATGCAAAGCACCTTCTACAAGTTGATTGAAGAACAAACTAAAAGGTTAATGCTTGCTGAAGTCCAAGATGAGTTTGTTTTCAAAACGATAGATCCGGCAGTTGCTCCCGAAGTTAAAGATGGTCCAAGTAGAGCAATAATCTGCATGCTAGGTACAATCTTTGGAGGGTTGATCGGTATTGCGATAGTGTTTCTACGTTTTATTCTTAAAAAGAATACAAACAACAGTATAAGTGATTGAAATAGACCTTCCGTACACATAGTAAATATTATCTTGAAGTAGAAAAATGAAAGAAGAAGCGATTAAAACTGTAGGCGTAATTACTATGCATAAGGTAATAAACTACGGTTCATTTTTACAGGCATATGCAACCCAATATGTTATTGAAAAGTTAGGGCATAAATGTGAAATTATAGATTATGATTTCCCTAATGAATGGCATTTTAAAAGGGGGGTTAATGGTTCTGTTGGGCTTAAAAAGCATATCTCAAATATGATTCATAGTTTTGGTATTAAACCTGGTCATCGAAAAAAAATAAAAATTAACAAAGCTGTAAATCAGTATTTGAATCTATCCAGAAGGTATAGAACCCCATCTGAAATAAAGAGTAACCCACCAATATATGATGTTTACCTTACCGGAAGTGATCAAACTTGGAACCCTAAACACACTAAGGGTGATGATACATTTCTTTTGAACTTTGCACCAAAA
>NZ_WXWS01000101.1:0-12063 GCF_009904715.1 Vibrio sp. V42_P2S4T144
TGCCGAGACAGCGCCAAATGAAGAGCTTGAAGTCATAGGCGTTCGTTATGCCAAACCTATTACCATTGCTGAGCCTGCGCAAACCACCATTAATTGGTCAGAGATTGAAGAGCAACAGTACTCAAATTTTGCCTCAATGATCGATGCCGTTCCCGGTGCATCAATAGATGGTGGCGGTCGTTCTGGTGGCGAACGTATTAACATTCGTGGTTTTGATGATCCAAGCGATATCGCCGTCTTTGTCGATGGCGCTCCAATCGGCTTTCAACAATACCGCTACGGTACCTTCTTTTTTGATCCGTTCTTAATTGGCGAAGCAGAAATTATCAAGGGCGCGCACGACTATCGAGCACTCAACGGGAAGTTTGGTGGCTCCATTCGCATTAAAACCAAAAGTGTCGATGATCTCCTGTACGGCGAAAGAAACTTTGGTGCTCGCATCTCAAGTGCATACAACACCAACGGCGATGAGAACGCCTACACGCTAACACTCTATGGTAAAAACGATACTGGTTTTTATTTTCTAGCGAATGGCTCGGTAAAAGATTCTGATGACATTAAAGTCGGAGGTGGTGAAACGCTGGATTACTCAGGTTATGAGCAAGAAAACATGCTCGTAAAGGTCGGTTATGAAAACAACGATCACGAATTTGAAATTAGCCACACTCGCTACAAAGATGAAGGTCGTAAACCTTGGGCTAACCGCCGCGGAAAAATGCCTAACATCACCGAATACAATATCAAGAAATACGGCTCATTAGAAAAAGCCCAATACGCTTACACCGTCGATAACAAATACACGGACAACACCACGACCATCTCTTACCACTACATGCCGACTAACCCGTATATTGATTTCAATATCAAAATGGCACGTTCCGAAAACGATCGTCATTGGGTTCGCCCTGACGTAGCATTCGAGAAAATGTTCGTTTCTGTTGGCAGTTACGGTCATGAGTCATGGCTGAGTTACGAGCGTGATTACGTTGATGTGTTTAACCAAGCGCAATTCGGAGATCACACTCTAGTCACTGGGCTTCAATATCAAAAAACCGATAGAGACTCGTTAGTATTCAACGCATCATACGACAGTAATGAAGCGAAAAACTACGGTTGGTACACCCCTTACTACGAACCATCTGGCACGCAGTCAATTTATGCCGCTTACATTGCTGATCACTATCAAGCAACAGACCGCCTAACAATCACACCTTCTCTGCGTTACGAATACATCAAGAGTGAAGGAAAAGGGAACGCAGCGCCGGATTATAATGATCCAGCTGCCGGACATAACTACGGTGAAACGACGCATAAAGGCTTTAGCCCACGTTTGGATATCGACTTTGATGCGAGCAATAATACGCGTTTAAACGCCTCCTACGCCTACGCTTTAAAAGCACCAACCGTTGATAACATCTACTCAGTGCAATATGCGCGCGCTACCGCTACGGCTACTGCTTTGAATCTGGACGTGTCTCGTATCCATGCTTATCAAGCAAGCGTTATCAACTTAACGGAAGGGCTGGTGAACTCTCGCGATAACCTCGCAACAGAGTTAACTATGTTCTATAACGATGTTAGCGACACAGTTGATATACGAACGGGCGAAAACCTCGACAAAAATACTACTGAGTTACAAAGCTGGAATACAAACCTAGATGGCTTTAAAAACTATGGCTTTGAGCTAATTTCACAATACCGGATTGAAGATTTCTACAGTAATTTCTCAGCAAGTTACATTCGCGGCAAAAACAAAGGTAGCCTATCTGACTCTACAGGTTCAGATGATGATCATCCTGATGTACCGCCATTAAACATTAATCTGGGTTTGGGTTACGAATGGATTCCTGGTTTACGTACGGGCTGGGAAGTCCGTTGGTATGATGCGCAAACCAAAACCAAGGCAAGCGGTAATAATTTAAAAGTGAAATCGCCAAGTGAGCAATACACGCTACAAAACGCTTACGTGGTTTGGGAAATACAACAAGTCGAAGGCTTGAGCGTTGGCGCGGTTGTGAAAAACTTAACCGATCGTTACTACGAAGCATACCTATCTAATGGCGTGCCTTCGCCTGGTCGCGAAGTCAAACTGCACCTCACTTATCAATACTAACCATACCTAAAAGATGCAGGGCAGACATTAACTGCCCTGTTATATCGTATCCAATGGCCATAATTGCACGCCGTTTTATTTATCAGTATTATCATTTCCTTTTGCTTGCATACACATTATGAACAATCTAAAAACACGGCTTCTTCTGATTTGCTTCTTCCCTGTAGGTAGCCTAGCGCAAGCTTCTGAGAACATTGCAGACTACTTACAAGAACAAAGCAAGCACCAAGTTTCAGAAGATTTTTACGCACAGCCAACAGCAAATAACCTGAATCTAGATGCAAAAACTAACTCTTTAACTTGGCACGAAGATGGTAAGCCGGATCACTGTCGTTACGCCAAGCAGCCCAAAGACGTCGCAACACATTTCGACTACGGTGAAGCAAACGATCTATCTGACGGCTTACAACACTTTGATTTACCGGAAAGACATTCTGCAAAGGTCAAATCGACACATCGCACTTACGCTAATAACCCTCACCTTCTTCCTGGCAATAAACAATTTGCAGCCCCTGAAGACGGCACGTTTAGCCTGTCCGTATCATCGGATTGTTTTTAGCCGATATAAATAAAAAATGCCCTGAGACAAAACTCAGGGCATTTTCACTATTTGTTTGATGGGTAACGTCACCATCTCACCGATTTAAACTTATTCTTCGTCAGTGTCTACTTCGGTTTCACGTGCTTTGCGGGCTTCTTCTTTACGAACTTTTGCCGCTAGTTGTTCTGCTTCACGCTCTTGACGTTGCGCTGCTTTACGCTCGTTACGAACCACTTGGTTTTGGATAAACCCAGCCAGTTCTTGTTCAGCCCAAGCTTGTGCTTTCTCTTCGCTGTCAAAGCCTATTTCACGCTTTGATACTACAGTCTTACGAGATGTCACTTGGCGAGTGATTTCTGCGCTCCAGCCGTTACGTTTTTCAGTGACGCGGATAGCAAATTTTGGATTCTTAGACATTTCTTTCATTTCCTAAGGGATTTAGGGATCAATCAGGGATTCGGTCAACTTGATAACTCCATCTAAGCTGAGCTGTTTAACACCATCCCTTGGTAAGCGCGGTATTAGAGCATAAAAGTAATCTAAACGCTGCAAGTTTTTTACGCTAGATAATAGATGACAAAGAAGAGGCAGAACAAAGCAACGTTTCGCCAAGTCACTAGAAAGAGCGACGAAGAAAAAAGAGTGATAAGAAAAAAGAAAGCGCTGGTCTCTCAACCAACGCTTTACTTAAGCTAGATTAACCTTTGGTTAATTAACCGATATTCTTACGGGCATTTTGGAACATACGCATCCAAGCGCCATTTTCACCCCAACCTTCCGGAGTCCAAGAATTTGCAACTGTGCGGAATACGCGCTCTGGGTGAGGCATCATGATAGTTACGCGACCGTCTGTTGTTGTTAAACCGGTAATCGCGTTTGGCGAACCATTCGGGTTGTTCGGGTATTGTTGTGTTGGGTTACCGAGGTTATCCACGTAACGAACCGCAACCGTACCTGATGCTTCAATCGCTGCTAGGTGCTCTGCATCACGTACTTCTACACGCCCTTCACCGTGGGAAACCGCGATTGGCATGCGCGAACCAGCCATTCCGTCGAAGAATACAGAGTCAGATTTCTGAACTTCAACTAGACTAAAGCGCGCTTCAAAACGCTCAGATTCGTTGCGCACAAAACGTGGCCACAAGTCTGCACCTGGGATCAGCTCTTTCAGGTTTGATAGCATCTGACAACCGTTACATACACCTAAAGAGAACGTCTCTTCACGGTTGAAGAAGGCTTGGAACTGTTCACGAGCTTGTGCGTTAAACAGGATAGACTTAGCCCAACCTTCACCCGCACCTAGTACGTCGCCGTAAGAGAAGCCACCACAAGCTACTAGGCCATGGTATTCATCCAGTACCGCTTGGCCCGTTAGGATATCGCTCATATGGATGTCGGTTGCTTCAAAACCAGCTCGGTCAAACGCTGCTGCCATTTCGACGTGGGAGTTAACGCCCTGCTCACGTAGAATTGCCATCTTAGGTTTAGCACCTTTCGCAATGTACGGTGCTGCAACGTCTTCATTTACGTCGAAGCTGAGCTTAACGTTTAGACCCGGGTCAGAGTTATCTTTCTTAGCTTCGTGCTCTTGGTCTGCACACGCTGGGTTATCACGTAGACCTTGCATCTTATGCGTTGTTTCAGCCCAGATAACGCGTAGTTCGGTACGTGAACGTTCAAGCATAACAGCATCACCAGAAGTGATAACAAAGTCGTCTGAAGCTTCAACAGAACCAATCACATGTGAGCATGCCTCTAAGCCATTTGCCGCCAGAGTAGATAGAACTGAATCTAGATCATCATTCTTAACTTGAACAACCGCACCTAGCTCTTCGTTAAATAGAACGGCTAGCGCATCATCACCCAGCTCTGCGATGTTCGCTTTTACGCCACAGTGACCCGCGAACGCCATCTCAGCAAGCGTTACAAACAGACCGCCGTCGCCTTTATCGTGGTAAGCCACCAGCTTGTCATCACGTACTAACGCTTGTATTGCATCAAAGAAGCCTTTTAGCTGCTCTGCATTATCTACGTCAGCAGGTTTGTCACCCAGCTGTTTGTATACTTGTGCCAATGCTGTCGCACCTAAGCGGTTTTTTCCGTTACCCAAGTCAACAAGAACTAGAGAGGTATTTCCTTTGTCAGTGCGTAGTTGAGGAGTCACGGTCTTACGACGTACGTCTTCCACACGACCAAATGCCGTGATAACTAGCGACAGTGGAGAAGTAACTTCTTTGCTCTCGCCGTTTTCTTCCCACTTGGTTTTCATCGACATGGAGTCTTTACCAACTGGGATAGTCAAACCTAACGCAGGACACAATTCTTCACCAACCGCTTTCACTGCTTCGTAAAGACCCGCATCTTCACCTGGGTGACCCGCTGGAGACATCCAGTTCGCAGACAGTTTAATATGTTTAATATCACCGATGTCTGTTGCCGCAATGTTCGTTAGTGACTCACCAACGGCTAGGCGAGCCGATGCACCAAAGTCTAGTAATGCCACTGGCGTGCGCTCACCCATCGACATTGCTTCGCCATGGTAAGTGTCGTAGCTTGCCGCTGTTACTGCGCAGTTTGCTACTGGTACCTGCCAAGGACCAACCATTTGATCACGAGCAACCAGACCCGTTACTGTTCGGTCACCGATAGTAATTAGGAATGTTTTTTCTGCAACAGCAGGAAGACGAAGTACGCGATCCACTGCTTCATTAAGCTCAATACCATCACGAACAATGGCAGGGCTTTCCACTTTTAGTGTGGTTGCGTCACGGTGCATCTTCGGTGGCTTACCAAGCAGGATATCCATTGGCATATCGATTGGCGTATTGTCGAAGTGAGAATCTTCTAGCGTTAGATGACGCTCTTCTGTCGCCACACCCACCACTGCATACGGTGCGCGTTCACGCTTACAGATGGCGTCGAATGCTTCCATGTTTTCTGGCGCCACCGCTAGAACGTAACGTTCCTGTGATTCGTTACACCAGATTTCCAGTGGGCTCATGCCCGGCTCATCGTTTGGTACATCGCGTAATTGGAACTTACCGCCACGCTCACCGTCGTCGACAAGTTCAGGCAATGCGTTAGAGATACCGCCTGCACCCACATCGTGGATAAATGCGATTGGGTTATCGTCGCCTAACTGCCAACAACGGTCGATCACTTCCTGACAGCGACGTTCCATCTCTGGGTTTTCACGCTGTACCGAAGCGAAGTCCAGATCTTCTGCTGACTGACCAGATGCCATGGAAGATGCCGCACCACCACCAAGACCGATGTTCATTGCCGGACCACCAAGTACGATTAGGCTCGCACCTACAGGGATCTCTTTCTTCTGTACGTGTTCATCGCGGATGTTACCCATACCACCAGCAATCATGATTGGTTTGTGGTAACCACGAATTTCTTCACCCGCATGAGAAGTGACTTTTTCTTCGTAAGTACGGAAGTAACCCAATAGATTTGGACGACCAAATTCGTTGTTGAATGCCGCGCCTCCTAGAGGACCTTCAAGCATGATGTCTAACGCATTTACAATACGACCCGGCTTGCCGAAGTCGGTTTCCCATGGCTGTTCAAAACCAGGAATACGTAAGTTAGAGGTTGTAAAACCAACCAGACCCGCTTTTGGCTTACCGCCGATACCCGTCGCGCCTTCGTCACGGATTTCACCGCCTGAGCCAGTCGATGCGCCCGGCCATGGAGAGATTGCCGTTGGGTGGTTGTGCGTTTCTACCTTCATCAAGATGTGCGTATCTTCATGGTGGTACGTGTATTGACGAGATTTAGGGTCAGGGAAAAAACGCCCCGCTTTAGAACCTGTCATAACGGCTGCGTTGTCTTTGTATGCAGACAGCACATAGTCAGGTGTCGTTTCAAAAGTGTTTTTGATCATTTTGAACAAAGACTTAGGTTGATCTACCCCGTCGATAGTCCAATCTGCGTTAAAAATTTTGTGGCGACAATGCTCTGAGTTCGCCTGAGCAAACATCATCAATTCAATGTCGTTTGGGTTACGCCCAAGCTTGGTAAAGTTCTCGACCAAGTAATCAATTTCATCTTCTGCGAGTGCCAAGCCAAGGGAAACGTTTGCCTCTTCAAGCGCAAGACGACCGCCAGCTAAGATATCAACATGTGCGACAGGCTTAGGCTCTGCAACAGTAAATAATGCTGATGCGGCTTCAAATTCTGTGAATACTGTTTCCATCATGCGGTCGTGAATTAACGCTTTAACAGCGTCAGCTTGAGCTTCTGAGAGAACAACTGAAGATTCGACATAATAAGCCGTACCACGCTCTAGACGTTTCACTTTATCCAGACCACAGTTAACAGCGATATCGGTAGATTTAGAAGACCAAGGCGAGATAGTGCCTGGACGAGGCGTAACAAGAAGTAGAAGACCTTCTGGCTCATGCTCTTCGATGGTTGGGCCGTAAGTTAGTAACTTTTCAAGTTTTTCTAACTCTTGGTCATCAAGGTCTGACTTTAGATCGGCAAAGTGCATAAACTCGGCATAAATGCCAGTTACAGGCAGATCTTGTTCACGACAAAGTTCCAGTAGTTTATTAACACGAAACTCAGAAAGAGCTGGGGAGCCACGCAAAATTCTCATGTGCTTAGGTCTCTTATGCAATTGATTAAGGTGATATTGGAATAAATTCAGACACTTAAAATAAGCCCTGTCGAACCTATGCCGATTCCACCTCGTCATTGCGAGCGCATTATATAGTAATTGTTTTTGTGATGTAACATCAAAAGCAACCGTTTGCGTCATTTTTTTTGTCAAATTTGAATTACAACTAAAATGTCGATAAAACACACAATGTCACGTTTTAAGTGTGTGATTCACTTTGCCCCATGAGCTCGCTTTGATATAAAGGCAAATAGAAATTTTCCAAGATGTACCTATTAATGCAAATAAGTCACTTCAACCGGCTCAAGCGCAGTGCTCTAATTTTAGTTTCTGTTCTTTTGCTCTCAGCTTGCCAGATTGAGTCGGAGCCCAAAAGTGAATTTGAAAAAATTCAAGAACGTGGTGTGCTTCGTGTTGGCACGCTAAACAATCAGCTTTCCTACTACATAGGTCCCGATGGTCCCGCAGGGTTGGATTACGAATTGGCGCGTCAGTTTGCGGAGCAGCTCGGCGTCAAACTCGAGATTAAACCAGCCTTTCGCCAGGCTGAGCTTTTTCCTGCTCTTAAGAAAGGAGATATCGATATCATCGCTACGGGTTTAAATCAAACGTCACAAGCAGTCAAACGATTTAGACCAGGCCCTGCCTATTATTATGTAAGCCAACAAGTGGTATATAAAAAAGGGCAACTTCGACCACGTGATATCGAACAACTCATTGAATACCAAGCCTCGAAAGACGACGAGTCCGACGAAGATACAAATGCAGGCGCTCAAACATTAAAGATCGTTGAACAATCGCAATATGTTCCGACCCTAACAGCGTTAAAGAAGCAGTATCCAGAACTTCAGTTTGAAATTGTTGGTGATGCTGACACGAGAGACTTACTCAAATACGTATCGAAGGGTGAGTTACGTTTTACTGTGACTGATTCGGTGGAACTTTCCCTAGCTCAACGCCTTTACCCCGATCTTGCGCTCGCGTTCGAACTTACAGAAGATCAACCTGTGTCTTGGTTTACTCGACGTTCTGAAGACGAAAGCTTGTATGCAATGCTGATAGAGTTTTTCGGTAACATCAAACAATCAGGAGAACTGTCCACCCTCGAAGAAAAGTACATTGGTCATATTGAAGCATTTGACTACGTTGATACTCGCGCATTCATTCGAGCTCTGGATGACAAATTGCCTAAATGGGCACCTTTATTCCAAAAATACAGCGAAGAGTTCGACTGGCGATTAATTGCAGCATTGGCTTATCAAGAGTCACATTGGAAACCAACAGCAAAATCGCCAACGGGTGTTAGGGGGATGATGATGCTGACTCTGCCAACGGCGAAAAGCGTCGGGGTGACTAACCGTTTGGACCCTGAGCAATCTGTTCGTGGTGGTGTCGAGTACTTACGTCGCATTGTAGGTCGCGTGCCTGATAGCATCAACGAGCATGAAAAAATATGGTTTGCGTTAGCTTCATACAATATTGGTTACGGCCACATGATGGACGCACGACGACTCACCAAAGCACAAGGTGGCGATCCGAACGCTTGGGCCGATGTAAAAGATAGGCTGCCTTTACTGCGTCAGAAGCGCTATTACAGCCAAACTCGCTATGGGTACGCCAGAGGCGATGAAGCGCGTAATTACGTAGAAAATATTCGACGTTACTACCAATCCATCATTGGTCATGTCAGCCAACAGCCAGCGATTGATGAGAATAGCGATGACTTGCAAGTGATTCCGCCGCTCAACCCCGACATTTTGATATCGGGCGCAGTAGAGACCGTCGTAGAACAAGTCTCTGGCGCTTCTGACGTCACGGTTGAAGAAGACACCGAACAAGAAAGCATTGAAGAATAAACCCGCGGTAAACTAAAAAATGACGAGCCTATGAAGCTCGTCATTTTTGTTGAGTCCTAACGAAAACTTATCTAGACTCCAATATTCTGAGTGACACCAACCACACTCAACCATTCCTTTGGTTGGTCGCCTTTTCTTCATCGTTAGTAAAACTGATTGCTTTGTAACAGATTACTTTACAACCACATGATTTAGCTCACTTGATGAAGCGGCGCTTTCGGCTACACTCTGCCGAAATAACGTCACTCCTATTATTAAGCATCGTATTGAAATTGTTTGCTGGCTCTGTGCAATGCAGAAGTCAAATGAAGAACGTTTAAACCATACAATGTTTAGTGCGATTATCGAGCCTATTGCCAAGCATCGATGAGCCGCACTTTACTGGTAAAAGTCTTGTCTGCAGGAGGTTTTGAATATGAGAAGACGTAGAGTGCAGTCAAAGCGTTTAAATAACACCGTAGCTGCTATCCGACGTAAACGTAAACTGACATGTATGAAAAAGAAAGTAAGTTCACGTAATCGTGTTTTTGTACATTTAGTCAATCACTAGTGCGTCCAAGCAAACATCTACCACGTTGTAGGTGTTTGCTAGCCCTCACTACTCCTACTACCTTGTTCGCTCTCTCCATTTTCTAATGCTTTTTGTGCTTGCTTCTTCGCTTTAATTTCCTTTCGGCGGCGCTTAAAAAACGCTTGTAGCTGAGTACGGCACTCATCTTCTAGCAGCCCCTTTTCAACTAAGGCGTAATGGTAAGCGGCTTGACTTTCAAACAAATTAAGCACTGTTCCTGCTGCTCCAGCTTTTAAATCTGGCGCTCCAAAAACAACCCGCTTAACGCGGCTATGCAATAAGGCTCCGGAACACATTGGGCATGGCTCAAGTGTTACATATAACGTCGTATCCAGAAGGCGGTAATTTTCTAGCTTTTGGCCTGCTTTACGCAGTGTTTGGATCTCAGCATGTGCGGTAGCGTCATTAGTACCAATAGAGCGGTTCCAGCCCTCAGCGATAATTTCACCATCTTTGACAAGCACTGCGCCAACAGGTACTTCCCCCTCAGCTTCTGCTTGCTCAGCAAGCTCCATCGCTCTGCGCATAAACAATTCATCTTGAGGGGAAAACGGATGGTTAGACAAAGGAGGCTCCAAAGAAACAAAAAACGATTGAAGTCAGGAATTTTATCACCAACTTCGGTTTTACTACAGCAACACATCACGGGACAAAGTCTGCAACTCCAAAAAACTAGTTACAAGACCTATCGATGTTCGTTTTACGAGAACAAAAAAACGCAGATCGAAGACCTGCGCTTTTTGGCTGCCAATTAGCGGCTTTCACACCCTACACGTTTTTACATTGTGTAAGTGTAAGGAGCTTGAATGCCTAGCGGGATACCTACCATCCAATAAGCAACTAGGAAGATAGACCAACCGATCAGCATTGCGATCGAGAATGGCATCATTAGTGACGCAAGCGTACCGATACCAGCAGACTTCACATAACGCTGACAGTAAACCACAACAAGAGGGAAAAATACCATTAGAGGCGAAATGATGTTCGATACAGAGTCACCCACACGGTAAGCCGCCTGAGACAGCTCAGGCGAGATACCAACCGCCATTAGCATTGGCACTAGGATTGGACCAATTAAAGCCCATTTTGCCGATGCCGAACCAATAAGTAGGTTTACAGACGCGGTTAGAAGGATCATACCGATGATGGTCACTTCACCTGGTAGGTTCATCGCTTTTAAGCCTTCTGCGCCATACAACGCTAGCATCGTACCGATGTTTGACTGAGCAAATGCAGATAGGAACTGAGCACAGAAGAACGACATAACAATGTATGCGCCCATGGTTGACATAGTATCAGCCATCGCTTTGATAATGTCGTTGCTGGTCTTGAACGTTCCAGACACTTTACCGTAAACGTAACCAGGAATGATAAACAGAATAAAGATCAACGGCACGATAGACTTCATTATCGGTGCTGAGAAGGCAGTAATTTCACCTTCAGGCGAGCGAAGTGCTGATGTTTCTGGAATTAACGCTGCAACAAGTAAAGCAATACCCGCCATCATTGCCCAACCTGCATAACGGAATGCTTTTGATTCCAGTTCAGTAAATGAACCTAGGTTTGGCGCGGTTTCCGCATCATCATCAATTGGCATTTTTGATAAACGAGGCTCGATAATTTTCTCTGTCACGTACCAACCAATCCCCACAATAATGATAGAGGATAGGCCAGTGAAGAAGATGTTCGCTAATGGGTTAACCACGTATTCAGGATCAAGAACCTGCGCCGCAGTTTGCGTAAAGCCTGCTAGTAGTGGATCGATACCTGAAGGGATAAAGTTTGCAGAGAAGCCACCAGATACACCTGCAAATGCTGCCGCAATACCTGCTAAAGGGTGACGACCTGCCGCATGGAAGATAATACCGCCAAGAGGAATAACCAGAACATAGCCTGCATCTGCCGCAGTATGCGATACAATGGCAACCAAAATAAGCATTGGAGTAAGAAGCTTAGCTGGCGTGAAGTTCAGCATCTTCTTAAGACCCGTCGTAATAAAGCCCGAAGAATCTGCAACACCCACACCTAGCATTGCGACAAGTACGATACCCAGTGGCGCAAAACCAGTAAACGTCGTCACCATGTTAGCAAGGAAACTTGCTAGCGCTTCGCCCGTAAGTAAGTTGGTGATAGTAAGAGCTTCGCCCGTTCGAGGGTTTGGAAGATCGAATGATACATTCGACAAAAGTGCTGACGCCGCCCAAGTAATGATCAATGCCCAGAAGAACAAAATCGCAGGATCAGGAATTTTGTTACCTGTCCTCTCGATAAAGTTTAAAAAGCGCTCCATCCCGCTCGGCTTCGATGATGGTGCCTTATTTACAGCTTGGTTACTCATGGTAACTCCATAGT
>NZ_WXWS01000087.1:0-12027 GCF_009904715.1 Vibrio sp. V42_P2S4T144
CTTATTGATTTATTATATGCCTGCACCATGTCCAGATTCTGATTGGTCATCAGAAGCGTCTTGTTGTTCTGCCATTTCTTCTTGCTGTTGTGCTTTCTCAATGCTCAACCACCAAACAAATAACTCATACCAAATTGCTAGGATAACGGCACCTAAGAACAGACCAACGATGCCGTAGAAAAGCATACCACCGATGGCACCGAGCAGAATCACAGGCATTGGCACGTCGACGCCACGTCCCATCAACATTGGTTTGAACAGGTTTTCAGAAAGAGCCGCAACTACGACCCAAACAGTAAACATGGTTGCTGTTGAGGTGTCTTGGGTCATGTACATGAAGCCAATCACAGGTAGCACAGCGAGCAACGCCGGGAGCTGAGCGATACATAAGATCATTAGAAGCAGTGTGAGTAAACCTGCTGCCGGAACGCCAAATACGAAGAAACCAGCACCGATCAACAGTGCTTGAATCGCCGCTACACCGACTACGCCAAGCAGTACGCTTTTAATTGTCGCTGCGATAAGCGTGGTCCAGCTTTTTGCGTTTTCACCTGCGGTTCGAATCGCGATGGTTCTTAAGCCTGATGCCGCAGATTCAGAGTACGTCATGAAACCTGCTGCAATCGCAAGTGACAAGATTGAAAGCAGTAAACTTCCCAATACGCCCCCCAGTGTACCCAGTAAAGATGTGAGTCCTGCCTTTATTTGTGGCATAAAGGTTTGAATCGCTTGCTCAAGATTAGTAGCGAATAGGGTCCACACTTCGTAGAGCTTATCACCCACGATAGGCCAATCCGCTACGGAAGCTTTTGGCCCTGGTATTTTCACTTGTCCATTTTGTAGTACTTCAAGCGCGTGCGTTGCACCATCCACAATGGAGCCTGATACCATAACAAGTGGCGTGACAAGGAGGGCAATACCAAGTAAAGCAATGGTTGTGGCTGCCAAGCCTCTACGACCACCATATACACGCTGCAATTTTTGGGTAAGCGGCATTAAAGCGACGGCTATAATAGCGCCCCAAATAACCGGAAGGATGAAGGGTTTGATGATGTCGTACGTAAACATCAGCAAGACAAAGATCAAGCCAATGCGTATTGCCGATTCCACCATATTACTGATGAAAAGCTTACTGTCGATTTTTACCGATTGTTTATCCATTTTTGTTTACCTGATGATCAATGTTAGAACTGACGAGACTTGAAACAACAATCGCCATATAAAAAACACCTGTGATGGCCTCTAAATACACCACGACTTGAGCCAGTGGTGTTAGAGGACTAATGTCGCCATAACCGAGCGTGGTTAAGGTAACGAAACTGAAATACGCTGCATTGGAGAAGTTCTGCCCCCAAGAAATCGCTTCCATACCGGTAAAGGCTTCAGGCGAAAACTCAAGCAGAATGAGGTAGGCAATCGCCCACATCAGACCAAGCAGCAAGAAAAGCGCGACCGAGCCAATGACTTTGTTGCTGTTGACATGGCCGGTGAAAAGAATCTGTCTTGCGATGGATTTAAAAGTGCCGAAAAAGAACGCAAAGGTGAGGGCAAGCATCACCACATTCATCTCTCTGATGTCGAAAACGGTCTTGATCACAATCACAAGAACCCAAACACCAAACAGGCTATAGAGGAAACGAGACCAGGTTTTGTCAAAGCGAAGGCTCGCAAAACAGACGATAAACGTCAGAACCGTGAAAGCCTGAAGTATGTGTTCAATCGTCCCTTCACCTACGACTTGTGCCATCGCACTCCCTAGCAACAAAATCACTAGTGCTAAGGTTAGATAGAAGAAGTTGTTTTCTTCATTAATATTTTTGAGGTTTTTACCAATGACCATGGCTCTTCTCACTTAGTTATTGTTCACTTTCTGCGGATGACTCTTTCATCACCATGATGGACGCAGAAAGCCCGAATCGAAGATCAACATCTTCAGGAAGTTCTTGTAGGGAGATTCGCACCGGAATACGTTGTGCTAGGCGAATCCACTGAAAAACAGGGTTTACGTTTGGAAGAAGGTTGTAGCCGACCGTGCCGTCTTTGGGCGCAATCCCCCAACCAATCGAGTCAACCGTCGCGTCAATTGGCGTGTCTGGGTGTGACATCAAAGTGACACGCGCTTGGCTGCCAGGTTCGATTTGCGCAAGTTGGTTTTCACGGAAGAAACCAAATACCCAAAAGCTGTTTTTGTCGATCAGTGCGAGCAGTGGTTGGTTTGCGACCGCTTGCGTACCGTTTCTAATATCGAGGTTAGATACAAAACCATCGACGGTCGCATAAACTTTGGTAAAGCTGAGATTAAGGCGTGCTGATTTTAGTTGCTCTTCTGCAGATTTGATTTGCAGTAGCGACTCTTCGTAAGCGATTTCACGACGAATCAGATCCTTGTGAGAAACCGCGCCACGGTCTTTGGCACGAATGTCTTTTAAGCGGTCATATTCGATTTTTTTACCGCGAGAGCTAACAATGGAGCGCTCCAGTGCTACTTCGGCTTGAGATAACGCAACCTGGTAAGTCGCAGGGTCGATTTCAAACAGTAAATCCCCCGTTTTTACTTCTTGGTTGTCTTGCACCGCGACATTTACAATTGGGCCTGATACGCGAGGAGCCACTTTGATGACGTTAGCACGCACTTGCCCATCTCGTGTCCATGGGTTATTAAAGTATTCCTCAAACTTTTGATAGCCGAGCCAAGCTGCGCCACCAAGAATGACAAGATTGAGTGCGATTACGAATAGTTTTTTCATCTTGTTTGGCACCTAAAATTGAATATAAAAGCTGTCGATGGCCACCACATAACCGACCATGATGGCAATAAACGTCAGAGACGGAAAAGCGATGAAGCGAGACAAACGTGTCTTGTTCAATATCATCACCGTTATCCACGTGGCCGTGACGGCGAGAAAGAGCACGAGTAGCGTAGGAGAAAAGTAAACGTCTCCCCAAGAAAGTTCATGAGGCATTAGAGATCCTCCGTTTTGTTCTTATCGCCGTTTTCCGTCGGTGTTTCGATAGGCAAAGGCGGCAATACGCGGTTTTCTTCATTTAAATAACTTCCCCAGTCAGTGCGCTCTGTCATCTGCGTGGCAATCGATTCACTGATGAAAGGTTTGCCTGTTTGGGTTTGCCAGCCTCCACCGAGGGCTTTGTAGAGCGCGACAACTTGGTTCGCAACATTACCTTTGATCGTTGCGTAGCTGTCTTCTGCGCGGGTCATTTTTTCTACCGAGTTAAGCAGACGTTCGAATGAAATTTGTCCGTTTTCGTACTGTGTCATGGATATGTTGAACGCACGAATGGAAGAGTTGACCGATTGCAAGCGTAAATCTTTTTGCTGCAAATACAGGTCATATGCTTCGATTGCATTGGTGACTTCATTAACGGCTTGCAGTACCTTTTTGTTGTAGTTCGTCAGCGTTTCTTGGAAGCGAGCATCTTCGAAACGAATGTTATTTTTCACGCGTCCGTATTGGAAAATGTTCCAACTGAACGTTGGGCCAATCACCATGGTGAGCGAATCGCTAAAACTGAAACTGCTGCCATCGGGAACCGTACTGTCGATACCGATGGAACCGAACAACGAAAAGCTTGGGTACAGAGCGGTTTCTGCCACGCCAATCTGCGCACTTTGCGCGCGAGCTTGCATCTCAGAGACTTGCAAATCCGGACGTCGCATCACTAAGTTAGCATCCACTAATGTATCCAAAAGCGGTGGACGTGGCACAATGGAACGCTCGTCGGTGCCCGATAGCGCCGATTTTCTGCCCGTCGCTTTGAACTGGGCTTCGTACTCAGCGATTTGCTTGTGCATCCCATCCGACTGTAGCAGTCGATCTACTTCTTCTGGTAACAGACCCAGTAGCAAAGCCAACACAGTACGTGATTGCTTCATTGCCACTTCGAGGCTCGGTAACGCTGCTTTGGTGGTGTAGAGTTGGTTTTTAGCTTGTTGAACGTCCAATTCTGTAACGTTGCCAGAGTCGAACTGCACCTGAGTAATACGTACGACACGCTCTTGAATCTCGATATTGCGGCGAGACAGCAAAATACGTTCTTGGAATGTGCGATAGTTGATGTAATTGCGCGCCACTTCGGCGGTTATGGTGACCATGATGTCGTGATACGATGCGATGGATGCGTAGTAACCCGCTTCTGCCGACTCAATACCGCGAGCATACTTGCCCCAAACATCCATTTCCCAAGCAGCATCAAACGACAAAGTGGCGTTATTCACGCCCTGATCATTTACGTAGGCACGCGCTAGGTTTCCTGACACGCTTTGAACTTGTGGGTATTGCAAGCCAGTCGAAATACCAAGCAATGAACGTGCTTGGACAATTCGTAGCCCTGCGGCTTCTAAATCGAGGTTTTGTTTGCTCGCCAACTCAACTAGCTGATTAAGAGTTGAGTCATTAAATTGCTGCCACCATTGTTGTAGCTGTTGCTCTGATTGCTGCGTATCTTTGGCTGCTTTTTGCACCGACCAGTCACTTGGCAGTGGCGCCTGCTTTGGATGAACATAATCTGGTCCTACCGTGGTACACGCACTGAGTCCGAGCAAAGAAAGTATGGCGAGGCTTGGTTTGGTTAGTTTTGGAAGCATCATATCCCCACCTTTAAAAACGCTTCTGTTGTAAGTTCACCCAATCGATATCCTCGTAGGTTTGCTTGCAATGCTTGATTGCTTCGAACACGTTCCGTTTTAAATTCAGCAAGATATAAAAACCGGCTATCTCTGAATAAGCGTAGTCAGATAAATCCAACTCACTAAAAAAATCTTCCAGTTTATCTTCGAATGTTTGGTAATCCTGACTGTATTGGTCGAATACGGAGTCGAGTTCTTGTGTTGCTTGATGGCTGGCTAAAGCGCCTGCCATCAAAGGAATGATGGAATCGCGGTGTTGTTGACGAAGCTGAGTAATCAGCGGATTGGCCATCAACTTTTTCTCGGCGGCCATTAAGATGTTGATGTGATTACTGAGTACATCACACGCTTTGCTAAACGCGCCAATCGCTTCTGGCGTGGTTTTATCAAAGTGTTTGTGGTTGATTTTCGAACCCCAGACTTTGAGCTTTTTCGATGAGACATTGAGCGTCACCAAGTGCAAGGCCCGTTTGAGCGGCGTAATAACCGAGCTGGACTGCTGTTGATAGGTAGTGAACAGCTCTCGGGTATGTCGGAAGTAGCGTTCTTTTATGGTCAAAAAGAGGTGTTCTGGTCGTGAGCTAAACGGGAAGTAGTGCGCGAAAATAATCATGAACACCACCATGTAGAACAACAGCATGATCGTCATGAGGATCCCGAAGTGATAAAACATGTTGTTGTCTAAACCAAGAACAAACAAGCCAATCATATAGAAAATCGTCACTGGCCCGTTAAACAGATAAAAGCCGATAAAGGTGTAGATAAAGATGAACAGGCCAAGTTCTAACCCGAGATCCAATTGCGGAAGAATGAAGACGTAAGAAGGCACCGCGAACAAGAAGCCGAAAGTGAACAGCACAAGCAACAAAATTGGGTGCACAGGCACGAACGACAGCAAAGACATAAACATGGTCGAGAAGACCACGAATGAATAGCCGCCTGGTGGATTGAAATAAATCCAAATCAGTCCAGCAACCCAATAAGTGACAAAGGTTTTGACCGCGGTTTTAAAGTTTTCTGCGTCCCACCATAGAAACTTGCCTTTCGGTTTCGGCAGTGGCACGTCAAAGGAGACATTGTTCGTCACAGAGTCAATACAGCTAATGCTCTCCGCTAAACGCGACAAGTTTTGATGCATCAGTTCCAATAGGTGACCAAGCGTAAGCGCAGAGCCTTTCTCTAGGTGAGCTGCGTCTTCAAGCAACGCTTGGTTGTATTTGACTTTGAGTTCCTGGGCACGATAAGCGGGTTCTTTTTCGTCCCAGACTTGTTGGCAGGTATCAAATAGCGCGTCAATTTCCGCCACGGCTTGATCAAAGTTGCTGATGCTTTCACGGTCTTGCTGGTGGCTAAAGTGGCTGTGCGCCGCGACGGTCAATTGTTGCGTTACCTGCTTGTTCAAATGAACTGCCAAGCGCCACTCTTTCATGTAGGCCGACACGTCACTGCATTCCACACTGACCGTGGCAAAACGCTGTTCGAGCGCATTTTGAGCGGCAAACATCTGTTCGATGAGAGTGTCCACGCTAGGTTGTGGCTCTTCCGCTTCTGGATTTTCTTCTCCGCCTTCTTGAGGAGAGATTTGCCCTGCCGATTTTTGCTCGAAATTTTGCAAGATAGCGGTGAACAACGCGCGTTGTGCTTGGTTGAGTTGTTCGATGGGCTGTCTTAGGTTTTGTTCTGTTTTGGTCGGGAATAAGAAAGTTCCCACGAGTGTGTAAACCACCACCCCAAACACCGTCATATAGGCGCGGTCAACGCCATAAAGGAACGCACCTTCTGCGTCACCGCCATTGGACATCATCAACGTCATCACACCGGTCAGCATGAGTAGCGTAGGATCTTTTTGATAGGCATTACGGAAGTAAAAAATGAATGAGACCACAACCGACACGCTCAGCATGTACAGCAAGCGATCTTGAGCAAACAACCCCACCAGTAACAAGCCAACCACGGCACCAACCAATGTACCTAACACGCGTAAGGTACCTTTGGCGAGGGATTCACGACGACTGCCTGTGGATGCAATCAGCATCACTGTGGTTGCGGCCGTCGATGCTTGCGGCCAACCCATGGCAAACGGGATCAGATAAGCCAGAGTTAGGCTAAGCGATACTTTAATAGCGAATTTTATTTTGTCGTTCATAGTGTCAAAGTTTGCTCAGGCTTATCGTTATAAGTTGATGAATTTCTTATATGAATAATCAGAATCTTGTTCTGAATAAATTCGGGGGGCGGAATATAGCGGGTGAAAAAGTGTGCTTTGTAAACCCTTTGTCAAAACAAAAAGTGCGTATTTGGCTTGATCTCGTGCTAGCCCTTGGCGTTATTGGTGAAACGCCTAAAACGAGCAAATTCGCGATCTGTGATGATTCTCACTTTTGAAACAAAATCGCTGCATTGTGTGAGCCAATTCTCACCTTATATTCTTCGCCTGGTACCAAAGCAGACCACTTGTACCATCTGCAATGAGCTTTACTGCTTTAAAAAGCATAGATGATGAATGGGTATTTGAGAGGGAAAGTTATTACTTTTTATCGGCTTGCCGATTGTTCGTTTGTTTTTTTGGATCGAGATAAAAAAACCAAAGCGATCCCACCAAGAATGATGCCGCTGGTTAAAAGAGTATGCAGTGAAAGAGGCTCGTGGAGTACGATGCTGCCGAGTAGTAAAGCAATGGCTGGCACGGAAAGTTGGCTGACGGCGGCTTGAAGTAAAGAGAGCTTACGTACGACTTGGTACCAAAGTGTATAACCAAGGCCAGAGGCAATGGCACCAGATGCGATAGCGAGCAACACTCCGCTCAAAGAAAGGTGGATTGAGGACAAGATTAATGGCGAAAGGAGCACGCCAATTATTGATGCTGCGATGAATCCCCACGTGATTCCACTACTTGGAGAAGGCGCTTGTTTACCGAGCGCAGTAAACGCAGCCCAACAAACGCCAGAAATCAACATGAGAAGTGCAGAGCTAATATCGGGGCGCGTGGCAGATGGCAACATCAACCAAACAAATCCAACAATTGAAAGGCCGATACCGATGATTTCGAGAAACTGAAAGCGCTCACCTTGCCACCAATAGATTGCCAGTAACGTAAGTTGCACGGCACCAAACAAAAGCAAAGCACCTGTTCCTGTCGCCAGTTGTAAGTACGCGAAAGAGAAAAGGGCAGCGTAACCAAATAACGCCACGCCAGCAAAAAAGCGAAAGCGAGACGTTGGCCGATCGGTTTTCCACTGACCTCTCACGACAAGCAATGCGATTAAGATAACAGCGCCAGATATCAATCGAACGAGAGTGAAGCTTCCTGCATCAATTAACCCTTCGGCCAATGCAAGTCGGCACAATAATGAATTGGCAGCGAACGCCAGCATTGCAATGGCAGTGAGTAAAAAGGTCGACATCCTTGATCCTTAGCGTGTAAATGAACAGCTAGTGTAGATCCAAAAGAACATTTTTATTAGTTGATAAAGTGATTAGTTATAGCTATCAGAGCAAGAAAGTCATTAAAAATAACCAGAGAAAACCTGACCTTAGCCTGAGTCTTACTGTGGTTGGGAAGGTTGTTTGTACAATGACTTAATGGTGTTTTTCAACCATAGCAATTTGGGATTGTACGCATTGCGTTTATGCCAAATCATGGTAAATGGAATCAGTAACTTGTCTTGTTGAACTTGGTCTAATGGAATTGGCAAGCACACCAAATCGAGATGCAGCTTTTCTGTGTAACTTTTGCAATAGTGCGGCGCGGTGGTGATCATGTCATGCGTCGGCTGCGCTGCCATAAAAAGGGATTGCTCAAAGTTGGACATCGTCAGCCCGATAGAGCGCTGTAGCCCTAGTTCCGTTAATACTTCATCCAACGCCCAAGTTTCACTTTTTTCCCAAACAATATTGATGTGTTGGTAGCTCAGAAAGGTCTCGAGATTCCACTCTTGCTGTAATGCCGGGTGATCTTTATGCAAATACACCATCGGCAGGTCATAAAATAGAATCTCAAAATCCAAGAAATACGGCAGAAGATCCAACGACTCTTTCGATCTCGGGTGACTTTCTCGGCCGGTAAAACCGATATCCGCCTCGCCTCGAATGATGGCGTCGAGTGAATCGTAATCCCAGTTACTGGTTTTTACTTTCGCTTCAGGGTATCGCTGGTGGATAGCGACGATGAGTCTGTCCAACACCGTGAGCACTAATGGCGACTCAATCGTGATATCAAAACGCACTCCTTTAGGCGTAATATCGCTGCGTTTTTCTGCAATCTGGCTGCCAATTTGCAGCCATTCTGCAAGATCTTGCTCCATGCTTTGCGCCAAAGGCGTTGGCGCAAGACCTTTAGGTGTTTTGACAAACAAAGGATCATCGAACCAATGACGAAGTTTGTTGAGCGACTTACTTACGGTAGAGGGCGTAACGTTCAGCTTTTTTGAGGCTTTCGAGACGCTTTGTTCTTGCAGCAATAATTGCAGAGTGAACAGTAAGTTTAAGTCAAGTCGCGCTAGGGATTTCTTCATAATGGGTATCGTGAACAGGCTTTGGAATCAATAGTATTAGAGCAAGGCTGATTACGCTACCTAACACTAAGATAAACACCAACATATTCAGAGCACTAACGCCGATGAAACCCATAAACCAAATATAGAACGCTGAACTACAAACTTGAGCAATGCCCAGTAACGAGCTCGCCACGCCAGCTTGTTGAGAGAATGGGCTGAGCGCTTGGCTCATGGCCACGCCAAAGCCACAAGCGAAGCCAGCGCAAATCAGCCCAAGTCCGAATACATAGTAAAGAGATTGTCCATCATGGAAATGGGCAGCACTGAGCACGATGGCTGCGCAAGCGAGCAATACTTGAGAGGTGATCATTAAGGTTCGCTGCTTAAAAATCCCCAATGCCAATGGTGCCGAGAACGAAATCAACATACTGATCGTCGCAGTACCAGCCATGATGGAAGAATAGCCACCGCGATCAAAACCAAGCATGCTCATCACGACAATTGGTGAAGCGTTAACAAAGGTCAGAATGGTGGTCACTCCAAGTGCAGTAATGATCAGCCTACTGATAAAAAATCGCTCGAAGAAAGTCTCTTGATGGCTCTCTGGCGCTGTCTGTTCTTCACCTTGTTGGCTGGGTAGTGATTCCTTGAGAACAAAAATGGCCAATACACTGACGAGAATGCCCATTCCTGCCATTGTGGTAAACAAACTCGGCCAAGGAAATTTCAGCATAATCAAGTGACCAATCACGGGTGCGATCACTGGAATGATACAGGTGATGCCATTGAGCATCGACAATACTTTCGCGCGGCGTTCATCGTCTAACGTGTCGCGTAAAATCGCGAATGCGACGACATAGCAAGATCCAGCCCCGATGCCTTGGCAAAAGCGAGCAATCAAGAAAGTGTTTGGTTGCTCAGCCATCCCGCCGAGAAAAGACGCGAGCACGAAGATCATCGCGCCGACGACGGCAACAGGCTTTCGTCCCACAGAGTCTGCAATTTTCCCCGCGAATAACATGGTGGTAGCCATGCCAGCTAAATAGATCGAAAACGCAATATGCAACTGAGATTCACTAGCGTTGAGATCTGACGCAATTTGAGGCAAACCAACAAGATACAAATCAATTGCAGTAGGGTAGAGTAAGACGAGTGCAAAACTGCAAAGTAAAAAACGGGACATGGAAACCTCTCTATCGAATGGCGAGGATAATAGAGTGCTAAACGTTTGCCTGCGAGTGGGAAATACGACACCAGGTATTTCTATTTACGACATACCCTGTATGAATTGAGCATAAAAACAACAAGGAAGATTATGATTACCATTGAAAAGTATTCGCCTGAGCGACATGAACAAACTTGCGAACTTAGTGTGCTAGAAGAGCAATCGCAGTTTACGGTCGCGGATGTGGGTGAAATGCTTACGCGTCTTGAACCTACAGAACTTCCGCATCTGATTTTGACAGACGATGATGTGGTTGGCTTTTTTCTATTTGATGCTGCTTACAGCGAGAAATACGATTTTTGCCCGAAAAACAGTTTAGGCGTACGTGCTTTGCTGGTGGATCACCGTCATCAAGGCAAAGGCATCGCCAAGCAAGCCATTCAACAGTTTGCCGATTTCGCCAAACGCCATTATCCCGAGTTTGATGCGCTTTATCTCACTGTGAATTGCCGCAACATACCCGCTTATCAGTGCTATTTAAAATCAGGGTTTGAAGATACCAATGAGCTTTACCACGGCGGCCCCGTTGGACCGCAACACATTATGAGACAGCCGCTTTAGCTAGGAAAAACCAAGGATGGAAAGATGAGGATTGAAATCGACAATTTAGAACGGCTGCAAGTGATAGCGCTGTTGGAAGGACATTTACAGGACATGTACGCCACGTCACCACCAGAAAGCGTGCATGCGTTAGATTTAGATAAGCTCAAAGCGCCAGAAGTGACATTTTGGACCGGATGGAAAGGTGAGCAACTGCTTGGGTGTGCGGCGATTAAAGGGTTGGATGACCAACACGCGGAGCTGAAATCCATGCGCACCACGCCTACGGCAAGAAACCAAGGTGTGGCATCTCAATTATTGATTCATGTGATTGAGCAAGCGAAGCAAAAAGGTTTGCAGCGCTTGAGTTTAGAAACGGGCTCGATGGAGTTTTTTAAACCAGCGCGCCTGTTGTATGAAAAGCATGGCTTTGTGTACTGCGAGCCGTTCGGGGATTACGAACTCGATCCGAACAGTCAATTCATGACCCTAGAACTGAGCTAGGGCCATGAATTTTTAGAAGCTAAATCCAATCGATTTAGAAATTCAGATTCAAGTTGATGGTTGGCGACAAGAGGCTTGAACGCTCGTCAGCCAATCGCTTTCTCTTCTCTTTCAGTCTCTTGGCATTATCTTTGTCTGGATTGCCATCAAGCTGATTATCGATGACCGAGATTTCAGTATCGATTTGTTGGATGCGTTGCTGGCGTTGATATTCTTGATGACCTAACTGGTAGTTCTCAATAAACTCTTTGCTGCTGCATACACCGTAATATTCTTTGCCTTCGATACCGACAGTGTACCCATTGTCTGGTGAGCAATATTGGATAGTGCCTTTATCAAAGCCTTCTTTCCATTTCGCTCGGTCGGGTGTCACACCCGCTTCACCACAGTCTTCGGTATAGCTATTGATAATGTTTGGATCGTTGCCATCTCGGCCATCTTGATAACCTACGTTGTACCAGTTTGCCGTTTTGCACTCATCCGGAGACATGCTGGCGCAACCTGAGAGCAAAGTCAGTAAAGCCAGGGGGATTAGCGCTCTTTTCATCAGTGACTGTCCTTTAAATAAAATCGAATTGATAACTTGAGTTTAAAATGAACACTGTTCATATCAATGG
>NZ_WXWS01000263.1:0-12006 GCF_009904715.1 Vibrio sp. V42_P2S4T144
ATGTAAGTCCATGCCAATTCCCTTTAGCCGACGTTGTTGTGATGCTCTGGATCTAACTTTAGTGTACAAAAGCGCTAATGCCAATAAATCTCAATATTGAGTTCCGAAAATGGCTAATTGTGGGCGCTTAAGCAAGCTACAATAACACTATATTGAACGATGCCTATGAACAATAAATGACAAAAGGCATGAGCAAGGAAAGCACTATGTTTATTCACCCCCATACCTCACTGACCTTCGAGCAGTGTCACAAGGCGCGAGTCGCGCGAGACAGTCGTTTTGATGGGCGATTTTATGTGGCGGTAAAAACAACGGGAATCTTTTGTCGTCCGATTTGCCCGGCAAATTTGCCTAAAGAAGAAAATGTTGAGTATTTCGCTGATAAGACGCAAGCCCTTCAAGCAGGGTACCGTCCGTGTTTACGTTGTCGACCTGATAGCGCGCCTGGATCTTGGGCATGGAAAGGTGTCGAGACGACCTTTCAACGAGCGATTTCGTTAATTGATAGAGGGGAGTTGCATCACCATTCGGTGTTAGAATTGGCTGAGCGTGTTGGGATTTCTGACCGTTACTTACGTATGTTGTTTGAGCAGTATCTAGGTATGTCACCCAAGCAGTATGCGCAATATCAGCAACTAATGTTCGCCAAACAGTTGCTTCACTCCAGCTCTATGTCGGTCACCGACGTGGGGTTTGCATCAGGTTTTAACAGTACGCGCCGCTTTAACGATGCTTTTCAAAAGTTTCTCAAACTAACGCCTTCTCAAGTACGCCGTAAAGAGTTTGATGGTGCGGGTTGCAATCGAATTGCCTTACCTTATCGAGGTGAGTTGAATTGGTCGCACATGTTGGACTTCTATCGTTTACGAGCGGTTGAGGGGGTCGAGCAGGTGAGGGATGAGAGTTATCAGCGCAACGTTTTTTTGGATAACAGCAAAGCCTGGTTTAAAGCGACAAAAGGTGAAGGATACTTAGAACTGGCGTTTGAAATTGAAGACGTAACGAAGCTGCAAAACTTGGTGTCTGACATTCGTCGTATGTTCGATCTTGACGCTGATATTTGTACTGTTGAGCAGCATTTGGAGTATGTTGCGCCTGGGCTCGTGTCGAGTAAAGGTATTCGTATTCCTGGTGTATGGAATGCATGGGAAGCAGGGGTTAGAGCGATTTTAGGCCAGCAAGTGTCGGTTAAAGCTGCGATTGGTCAACTTAACTTATTGGTGGCCACACTTAGTGGAGAGTCAGAAAAACGTTTTTTCCCGACTCCCAGTGATATTGCGAACGCCGACGTGAGCTTTTTGCGCATGCCGCAAAGCCGTAAAGAGACGCTAGTGCGCTTCGCCCAGTTTATGCAGGACAACTCAGAAGCTGACCCCCAGCAGTGGCTAGCTTTGAAAGGCATTGGACCTTGGACCGTCAGTTATGCTCAACTGCGAGGGCAATCTCAACCCGATTGCTTTCTAGATAAAGACTTAGTGGTGAAAAAGGCGATGCAGCGTTACCCATCACTGAATACGCACACTGCGGCCCCTTGGGGAAGCTACGCGACGTTTCACTTATGGAATCAATCATGAAAACATTTTATACCGAAATGCCGAGTCCACTAGGAACGGTGACTATCCAATCGAACGCTGAGGGCTTACTTGGCATTTGGTTTGAAACATGCACCACTAAGCCGAGTGAGCTGGGGGTGCGAGACGAGCAGCATCCGGTCTTGCGCCAAGCTGTCACCCAACTGGATGAATACTTTGCTGGTCTGCGCAACGAATTCGACTTGCCCCTTGCAGCGACAGGCACTGATTTTCAAAATCAAGTTTGGCAGGCACTAACGACCATTCCATATGGGGAAACGTGGAGCTATCAAGATCTCGCGAATGCGATAGGTAACCCTAAAGCTGTGCGTGCTGTTGGGTTAGCAAACGGGAAGAATCCGATTTCTATCGTGGTACCTTGTCATCGCGTTATTGGCAAAAGCGGAAAACTGACTGGGTATGCAGGTGGAGTGGAGCGCAAGCAACGTTTGCTCGCGCTGGAGCAAGGTACACCGCTTTAAGTGAGGCGATTCTCATATTGGGATTAAGCGTGCTACACAGGGGTAACGATAGTGTAGAGTTTCATATTCGTTATACGAATAGAAAAAGGACAATAAGGACATGCCTTTCAAAACGGATTTTGATGCCTTCATGAGTGAGTGTTGGCAGCATCACGAGGAAAATCCCGAACAAGTTTATGCTCAGCTAGAAACGGCTCTGAGCGAGGTGGAAGACGTTACCCAAATCGAGCGAATATTCGCATTGATGCTGCATACCGCTATTGGGCATCTCCAGTGCCCAGAACAGTTTCTTACTTGTTTAGAGCACTTTGATGAACGCAAGGTTGCTGAGAGTTTGGCATTTCAACGCAGTATTGCCGTTGCGCGCTATTTCGTAGATGGCACTGACAATATGGAATTATTGGAAGAGCAAGAACAACGCCGAGTTTACGCTTTGATTTCGAATGAACTTTCTGCACTTGTTCAGCTTGAACTGGCGAGTCAATGGTTGGTGAAGGCAGCGTTAGGAATGACGCCGAACGATGCAGAAGGGCCATTAGCGCGCGCTATCGCGATCACTGCGAACAACTTAGCATGTCAGTACGAAGCGCTGGCTGAGCGCACGTGCATGGAAACATCGAAGATGTTAGAAGCAGCAACACTCGCGCTAGACTATTGGAAAGTGGCAGGGGGTTGGATGCAAGAAGAGCGCGCAGAGTATCGCTTAGCTATGAGCTTGCTTAAAGCGGATAAACCGCAAGAAGCCAAAGTGCATGCTGAGCGCTGTGAAGATATTTGTCAGCAACATGGTAGCGACGCGCTTGAGCTGTTCCACGCACATGACTTGCTGATGCAAGTACACTTCCATCTTAGCCAGAAATATAAAGCTAAATTGGATGAGGAGATGCAGCAGCACTGCAAAACGAGCTCGTTGACGTGATCTTAGCGTAGAATGAAAAAAGCCCCGAGCGACTGGCTGGGGGCTTTAGGGTTGTTGACTATGCAGCGATGATTATGCTGCTTGCGCCTTTGCTTGGTATCGTCCTGGTTTATGGTTCATCGCCAAAATCAAGTTTGTTGCGATGGCACCTAGAACAGATAGAGCGATAAGGTGCACATCTACAATGAACAGTGACATCACCACGATGGCACAATCTAACGCCATTTGAACTTTACCCGCTCGAACTCCAAAACGTTCCTGAAGGTACAACGCTAGAATGTTAAAGCCACCCAAACTCATTTTGTGACGGAAAATTACCAACATACCGATTCCAATCAGCCCACCACCCAAAAGTGCCGCATAGAAAGGTTCGATTCGTGAAATCTCAATCACATGATGCAGATGATCGACCGCAAAAGAGACAATCGAAACCGCAATAAAGGTATTGATAGTGAAGCGCCAACCCATGCGCATCACAGATAAAATATAAAAAGGGAGGTTAAGAGCGAAAAATATCTGACCAAAACTGAAGTCACTCACTTTGGTTAGGAAGATCGCCAAACCAGCCGTACCGCCAGTGAGCAATCCTACTTTGCTAAAAAATATCACCCCAAGTGACACCAACGCACTGCCGAGCGTCAGAGCCAAGAGGTTCTCTCTTAGGCTATGATCTTTGTCCATAAATTAATTTCCTTGGTTTAAAAACCGCGCCGGAGATAACACGTCTCACGGACGCGATAGACAGTCGCCAAAATAGCAACTAACAAATCGGCCAATAAAATGTCGCGAAAAGTGATGGATGTCGAGTTTTTGGACGAGATTATGATGATATTAACCTGTTTAACATAATGTACACAGATAGAAAAACAACAAGGAAAAGTTATGATTAAGAAAGTTGGCAACACCCAAATCAACACATTACATCGACTGAGTTGTCACTGTGGAAAAGTTGAGTTGGAACTGGCGTTACCCAATGGTATTGAGAAACCGAGACGGTGTGACTGTTCTATGTGTCGACGTCGTGGCGCGATTGTCGCGTCTGTACCTTTGAACGGTATTCGTATTGTGCAAGGCGAAGACGTCTTGAAGCAGTATCAATTTAATACACACACTGCGAAGCACTTTTTCTGTGGCGAGTGCGGAATTTATACGCACCATCAGCGTCGTTCTGACCCGAGTGAGTATGGCTATAATGTCGGCTGCTTAGAGGGCGTCAACCCATATGAGTTGGGAGCGATTGAAGTGATGGATGGCGTTAACCATCCATCCGACCGCTAGGTTGTGTTGCAAGTTAAGCACCTGATTGTCGGTGCTTTTAAGTAAATAAACCGCTATTCATCCACAAGTGTACCGCAATACTGGCGGCATAACCCAAGGCGATGACGGGAGCCCACTTTAGGTGGCCAAAGAAGGTGTATTGTCCACGTGCGGCTCCCATTAAAGCGACGCCTGCCGCGGAGCCAATGGAAAGCAAACTGCCCCCGACACCTGCGGTTAATGTGACCAGTAGCCAGTTGCCCATCGACATGCTTGGTTCCATGGTCAGTACAGCAAACATAACCGGAATGTTATCGACGATTGCAGATAGGACACCAACCATTACGTTTGCCCAGACAGGGTTCCATTGCGTGTACATGACGTTTGAAACCAGTTCGAGGTAGCCAAGTAAACTTAAACCGCCAACACACATTACAACACCGTAGAAGAACAACAAGGTGTCCCATTCGGCTCGAGACACACGATGAAACACATCAAACGGAACCACTGAGCCTAAGCGCTTCAATGCCTGATCATCGCCATTGGCAATTGCCATAGCTGCTTTTTTTGCGAGTGAGTGTTTAAGAGTTTGACGCAAAAAATATCCGAAAAACTGTAAGTACGCCAAGCCCATCATCATGCCCATAACGGGTGGGAAGTGCAGCAAGGCGTGGAAAGAGACCGCAGTGGCAATAGTCAGAATGAATAATGCGACAATACGCCTTGCCCCGCGTTTTAGATCAACGTGTTGGTGAATCGTATTCGGTTTTGTGTTTGGAACAAACAGTGACATCAAAAACGCGGGAACCAAGTAGTTCACCAATGACGGTACAAACAACGGAATGAACTCAGCAAAGCTGACATGACCGGCTTGCCACACCATCAGGGTTGTAATATCCCCAAATGGGCTGAATGCACCGCCAGCGTTGGCTGCGATAACAATGTTGATACAAGCAAGATTGACGAACTTAGGATTATCACCAGAGACTTTCATCACTACAGCGCACATCAAAAGGGCCGTAGTTAAGTTATCGGCAATCGGTGAAATGACAAAAGCGAGAAACCCCGTCAGCCAGAACAACTTTTTGAATCCAAAACCTTTACCAACCATCCACGCCTGTAAGGCATCGAAGAGTTTGCGTTCTTCCATTGCGTTGATGTAAGTCATCGCCACGAGCAAAAACAGCAGCAACTCGGCATATTCCAACAAGTTGTGTTCTAGTGCGGATTTGGCGATTTCAGGCTGGTTGTGCTGAGCAAAGGTGTAGCCAATCAGAATCCAAATTAACCCTGCAGCGAGCAGCACTGGCTTGGATTTTCTCATTTTCAGATACTCTTCCAACATAACCAGTATGTAAGCGATCGAAAAGATAATCAGAGCCGCGTAACCGACACCAGAATTAACAAGATTCAGTTCATTGGTTGATGCAGCAAAGGTGGCGCTAGAGAACAACAAACAGCAGAAAGCCACAATTGGATAGATTGGCATAGACATTTCTCCTTTGTCTGGTTGGAGAAATATTAGCCACAAATGAATGAGTTAGTTGTGAGAGAGCTCGAATTAACAGTAGGAGTTAGGAAATGATAGTGTGCGCCACTATTTTCTGAGTGACGCAATGCTTGCTGCGCCGAATAAAACCGCAGCGGCATATAAACCGTAAGTTAACCAGTGACTAATCTCTAAAAAAGGAACGAGTCCTTGACCTGCCCACATACAGCCTCCGTTTAATGAGCAATGTTGTAATAGTCGAGCCAATTTAAAGGAAATGAACAATGTTTTTTGTGAGTGAAAGCAAATTCTGAAGGATTAGAAAGTCAAAAATTGGTCAGTGAGAGAGAAATCTCATTTTTAACTGGCTAGCTCTAACCCTTTTGAGTTAAAGCTAGCTATATCTAGAGCTGAATGCATTTAGCGTAGGAGCCATTTTTTCAACGGTGAAGCGTCAATTGCTTTCACAAGCAGTATGGTTGCAACAATCGTTGCAGGATAAATAAACACATCTTTCGCGAGGTGTTGCAGCCCGATAAATCCAGCGACATTCATCATGACAATTATGATAAGCAGATGGCTAACATATATTCCTAACACGCTAGGAGATAGTTTGAAGACCCAAGGCATGTCGCCAAAATGAGGGTGAGCCAAAAGCCACATAAAGACACCTACAGCCCAGATAACGGTACCGAATAGGAAGTCGTGCAAGTTGAAAGCGATGTCATGTTGCATCAGCCAGTAAGCTTCACCAAAATGCAGTGCTATGCCAAGAATAATGCATCGAACCGTATTGTTTCGCGACCACCGCCACTGCGCTTCTCGTGCGAAATAACCCAGAACAACTAGCAACGTGCTGAAAAAAGGCCCGTTACGAGTAAAGAAAGGCGCTGGCAGGTCGGTAATGGTCGCGTAACTGCCAGCAAAGACCCCGTATATGTATAGCAATACTGCAGTTGGCAGTATCAGTTGCACCATATTGATATGCACGAGAAAGGCAATTAACGCTACGGCAATGACCAGAGCCGGAATAAACCACAGATGAACGAGTCCGCCTTCGATGAGTGAATTGATCGGGGTTGACATTAAGTACCCCCAATAACCTTGCCTTTCGGCGAGATACCCTGCCTCAGCGACCGTCTGCCATTGGAATGGCATCAGTAAACAGATCATGCTCCAAATGAGCCAAACCTTCATTAACGGTTTGGCGTAGTTCTTAAGAGTATCGATAGGTGAGTGACTCAACTTCGGCTGGATTAGATAACCCGAGATGAGAAAGAACAGCGGAACAGCAAAACGAGCCAGTTGGTTGAGCATATAGCCAACCCATGGTATCCCATCCCACTGCCAGTACGTCAGTGCCATCTGGCAATGCAAACCCACAATCGCAAGCATTGCAATGATACGTGCAAACTCTAAGCTGGCTATTTTTTGTTTCTTTGCCATTACATTGTTTACCTAAATAAAAAACTTAGGTGAAAATAGCAGGTTGTTACTGAAGTAATACGTGAAAAAGTCAACAGACTTGCGCTTACATTGAAGCTGTTTTGAAAATTAAGACTTACTTCAAACTTCTTAATTATTAACCTATTAACGCAATCAATACCTGATTCGTGAGTCGAAAATAGCACTGAATAATGGTTAGACCAGTTAACTCGAGATTGCAAAAAAGAACGATCGTGCTAAAAATAAGACTATGCAAAAAGGAAAAGTGACAAAAGAGTTTATTCTGCAGCGGGCTTTCGAGATCGCCAGCGAAGACGGATTAGAAAGTCTTACGATTGGAGAGTTAGCCAAGCAATGCGGTATGTCGAAAAGTGGTCTGTTTGCCCACTTTAATTCGAAGTTGAATTTACAGCTATCGGTGCTTGATCACGCCAATAAAGTGTTCGCTGATCGGGTTATTGAGCCTGCTCGAGAACTCGGGGATGGCAATATAGAGCGTAAAATTCGAGGGTTGCTCGACTCTTGGATGACTTGGAATCACGCATTCCAAGGAAGTTGTATGTTTCTTGACGCTTGGAATGATACGGCAGATAAAGATTGCCCGCTTCAGGCCGGACTGCGTAAATCCATAGACACTTGGCTGAGTTATTTGGAGATCCAAATAGCGAAAGGCAAAGAGAAGCAAGAATTTGCAGCAGACTTAGATACACGCCAAGCAACGTTTGATTTGTACGGTCTCTATTTGAGTGCGCATGTTTTTTACTCAATTAAAGGTGAGCAAGAAAGCTTGCGTCTGTTTTGGCAAGGGATCGACAACTTATTTTCTCGCTGGAAAGGCTAATATCGGTTATTCGCTTCCCAGATTCGTAGACATAAAATCACAAAGAGCGGCTGAGTTCGCTCTTTCTTATCAGTATAAAAAGCACGACCGTTCTATTTTGTGCAAAGCTGATAGTTAAGGACATGATTATGAGTGAAAAAATTTACTTTAATACATCGCAACGTTTCAGTATTAAGCGCAGTTTGGTGAACATTAGTACTCGGTTACACCATACACTGGCCCCGTCACATGCAAAGAAGACCGCGCGCAAGCTTCTTCTGACACCGGCTCGTACGCAACCTAAAAATATTGAACCTCAAGGGCTTATCAAAGGTGAAATTAAAGGGCATGCAGGCATCATCAAAACCTATACTTTGGGCTCTGGACCTATTTGGGTGCTAACTCATGGTTGGTCTGGAACGGCAAGTCAGTTTTATCCTCTCATGGAACATATTGCGTCGAAAGGGTTTACTGCTTTGGCGTACGATCATCCGGCACATGGTGAGAGTGAGGGGCAGTATGGGCACATTCCGGGGTTTGTCAGAGGATTAGAAGATGTGTTGGATACGGTCGAGGATATTGTTGGCCTAGTTGGGCACAGCATGGGCACCGCTTCTGCTCTTGAGTGCCGACACAGCAAATTAGAAAACAAGCCTTTGCTGCTTATTGCTCCGGTATTAAATTACGTAGAGAACTTATTCGGTAGCATTGCACGTTCCGGTTACTCGATGAAGCTTTTTAATGCTGTGGTTTCAGAAGTTGAAGACCAATTTGGTTATCCGTTACAGTCCATTGATCCGATGAAGCGTTTGTCTGAGCGTCCGTCTCACACCATTATTATTCATGATGAGCAAGACAAGTTCACCAAATACAGTGTCTCGGCAAAAGCGGCTGAAGAGATTAAAAACGTTGAGTTAGTGACAACACAAGGTCAGGGGCATGGTCGAGTGATGAAGTGTGAGCAAGTCTTCAGTAGTTTTGACCGTTTGCTCGATAGTGCTTGGTAACCCTTACTTTTACTGATTGACTCGCTCCGTTTTGCGCTAATTCGATTTGAAAGTAACACCTCAGATTTTTTCGTCTCTGGTGTTGCTCTCTTCGTTAAGAGGTTAAATCCAAAAAGGACAGCCGAAGCTGTCCTTTGTTTATTTAGCAGAACGTCTGCAAGGCTGAAATTAGTTACAGTTAGCTACGCCAACTTCTTTCCAAACGCCCCATTCGCCAGATTGGCTAGGATCGTCACCCTGAGTCCACCATTTCGCTTCCCACGTTTTACCTGCGTGAGTCACTTGGTTACCACCTGTGTACACTGCGCTCGCATCCCATGCGTTGTCACAAGTACCAGGGTTCGGATCGGTTGTGTACTGTGCAACAACCACAGTCGCGCTTGCCGATGAAGACGCTTTACCGTCGCTCACACTTACAGTGAAGCTTAAGCTTGTGTCTTGCGGGTATTCCGCAGCAGTGAACGTGACTTTAGAGCCTTCAACCGTTGCATTCAGACCTTGAGGTAGAGTCCAGTTGAATGTCAGGGTATCGTTGTCTGCATCGCTAGACGCAGATGCATCTACAACCACAACGTCACCAGCGTTTGCTGTTGCTGGAGCAACAACTTGTGCTACTGGTGCGCTGTTCACTGGGTCAACAACACCTGCTGGTTTCACTGTTACTACAACGAGGTCAGATGCCGTTGCACCTTCGTTATCAGACACCGTCAGCTTGAAAGTTAATTGCTCTTCAACAGTAACTTCTGCTGCATCAAAGCTTGCTTTCGCTGAGTTTGCACCTGTTAGTACCACTGCTGTGCCAGATACTTGTTCCCAAGCGTAGCTTGCGATGGTGCCGTCAGAGTCTTTTGACAGGCTGCCATCTAGAACCACATTTGCAGGACCTGTTACCGATTGATCTGCGCCAGCGGCTGCGGTTGGTTTACGGTTTGGTTGAGGAACCACACCACCAGCCATACCTTCGTGCATCGCGTTTAGAATGTCACCGTTATCCGCGTCAATTTCCCAAGAGAATAGACCAGCAAGACCAAGAGACTTCGCGTAGCTACCTTTTGCTAGCACTGAACGGTGGTCATCAAATGTGATCAACTCGCCCGTAGTACGGTTCCATACCCATGGTGCTTCTGCTTGTGCATCGTAGCCGTACTCGAAGCCGTTAATGCCAGTGTTGTTTGCACCTAACATGAATGACTTAATGCCTTTGTAGTCAATTACGCCATCTTCCCAAACACCTTGTGCTGTGCTGCCCTTCAGTTTACCTGTAGCAGTACCTGTCATTGGGTCGTTTGGATCGGTTAGCGTATCTGGAGTTACGCCTTCCCAGCCACGACCGTACATTGCTGTACCAAGTACTAGCTTGTTCGCAGGAACGCCTTGAGCAAGAAGAAGTTGGATGCCGTTATCTGCTGTGTAAGCAGGACCCTTGTACGGTTCGCCGTTCTCATCAACGCCACTACCGTCACACTGACCAGGACGCATGAATGAACCACAGTAAAGCGCAGTTTGGTGACCAGGAACGTTATTCCAACCACCGTAGAAGTCGTAAGTCATTGCGAAGATGTAATCCATGTACTGAACTGCATCTGCGTAGTCTACGTCTTCAATCTTGTCGTAACCGACACCGATAGCGGACGTTAGCTCGTAAGTACGGCCTGTCTCAGCTTCTAATTCATCAAGCATTACGCGCAGTTCACGCATCAGTGCGATGTATGCTGGGCCATCGTTTACAGGGTCGCCCTTATCGGCTGCTGCACCGCCGCCGCCAGGGAATTCCCAGTCGATATCAACACCGTCGTAGAATTTCCAAGTTTTCAGGAACTTCTTAACTGATGCGACGAATGTGTCTCGGTTTTTCTTGTCCACGAAATCGAAGAATGGGTCAGACAGTGTCCAACCACCGATCGATGGGATGATTTTTAGATCAGGGTTACGTTGTTTCAATGCCATTAGCATTGCGTAGTTACCCTTGATAGGCGTGCTGTATTCATGACCAGCTTGTGGGAAGCTCTTCTGATAAGCAGCCCAAGGGTCATGGATAACGACTTCATAATCAGGCACACCTGTACAAGCAGTTTGTAGCGCGTTGAAACTGTTGCCGCCAACAGACTTCACAGACTCATTTGGGCCACAAATTGGGATAAAACCGTAAAGGATGTGAGTCAAGTTGTCGACCGGCATATTATCGACTGTGTAGTCACGGCCATAGATGCCCCATTCAACAAAATACGTACCCATCACGACGCTTGGATCGGTATTGTAGGTTTTGTTGTTTGGATCAACATTCATCGTTAGTGGCTTCAGGTGAGAACCATCGGTATCTGCAATCGTGATTTCAGCTGGTGCGCTTTTCGCACAACCTGTCGCATCACATGCTTCGATTTCCATTTGGTATAAGCCACCTTGGCCGTATTCAAACAAAGCTGTCGTTTGGCTACCAGTGATAGGGCCACTTGCTACTTTTACACCATCAAAATAGACGTTGTAAGTGTCACCAGGTGTGCCACTCCACTGGTTAAACTTAACAGTAATCTTCGCTTGCTCATGGTATTTCACCATGTCGTAGTAGCCTGACGTGGTTTCCATCGCGAGCTCAATTTTAGAAAACTGAAGGTTGTTGGAACCGTACATATCGATACTTGGTGCGGTTGGAGCCGCAACTGCAGCACCTGATAGCGCTAAAGCAACTCCAGCTGCACATAGGTTAAATCGAATCATAACTTCTCTCTCAATCCTTGGATTCATGTTCTACCTAGAACATAGGCTGCTCTTGCACCAGATAAGATGATTGGATTTACTCCACGTGCAAAAGCATCACACTCAGCATTTCAGAGAGTTTTTTTTCGTCAAAAAAAATTAAGACGGTTTTCGAGGCACTTGAGAGAACTTAACTAAAACTCGCACTCTGTTACACAGAAAGTGTCAGACTGAGTCAATAATTTATAAAATCTCAGCAGAAACTAAAATTATTGTTTACTCAGTAACGAGTTAGTTAAATGCGATGAAGACCTTATTTTG
>NZ_WXWS01000081.1:0-11969 GCF_009904715.1 Vibrio sp. V42_P2S4T144
TCTAGAGAAAAACTCTAAGAACGGTGGTCGTAACAACAAGGGTCGTATCACAGTACGTCACATCGGCGGTGGTCACAAGCACCACTACCGTGTAGTTGACTTCAAACGTACTAAAGATGGTATTCCAGCGACAGTTGAGCGTCTTGAATACGATCCAAACCGTAGCGCAAACATTGCTCTAGTTCTTTACAAAGACGGTGAGCGTCGCTACATCCTAGCACCTAAAGGTGTTGTAGCTGGTGATGTTATTCAGTCTGGTGTTGATGCACCAATCAAAGCTGGTAACACTCTACCAATGCGTAATATCCCAGTAGGTTCAACAGTACATAACGTTGAACTTAAGCCTGGTAAAGGTGGTCAGCTAGCTCGTTCGGCTGGTGCTTACGCTCAAATCGTTGCTCGCGACGGTGCGTACGTAACTATCCGTCTACGTTCTGGCGAGATGCGCAAAGTTCTTTCTGAAGGCCGTGCAACAATCGGTGAAGTTGGTAACTCTGAGCACATGCTACGTGAACTTGGTAAAGCAGGTGCATCACGTCATCGCGGTATCCGTCCAACGGTTCGTGGTGTTGTAATGAACCCGATTGACCACCCACATGGTGGTGGTGAAGGTCGTACTTCTGGTGGTCGTCACCCAGTATCTCCTTGGGGTATGCCTACTAAAGGCTTCAAGACTCGTAAGAACAAACGCACTGACAAGTACATCGTACGTCGTCGTAACAAGTAATCTATATAAAGAGGAATCGCCATGCCACGTTCTCTCAAGAAAGGTCCTTTTATTGACCTACACTTGCTGAAGAAGGTAGAGAAAGCGGTGGAAAGCGGAGACAAAAAGCCTATTAAGACTTGGTCCCGTCGTTCAATGATCATCCCTACGATGATCGGTTTGACCATCGCTGTCCATAATGGTCGTCAGCACGTACCAGTATTTGTAACTGATGAAATGATCGGTCACAAACTGGGTGAATTCGCACCAACACGTACTTACCGCGGTCACGCTGCGGATAAGAAAGCTAAGAAGCGCTAAGGAGTAGATAATGGAAGCAATTGCTAAACATAACTTTGCTCGCATTTCGCCTCAGAAAGCTCGCTTAGTTGCGGATCTAATCCGTGGTAAATCTGTTGACCAAGCTCTAGAAATCCTAACGTTCAGCAACAAAAAAGCTGCTGCACTAGTTAAGAAAGTTCTAGAGTCTGCTATCGCTAACGCGGAGCACAACGAAGGTGCAGATATTGACGATCTGAATGTCGCAAAAATCTTTGTAGATGAAGGCCCAACCATGAAGCGTATTATGCCTCGTGCTAAAGGTCGTGCGGATCGTATCTTGAAGCGTTCAAGCCACATCACTGTTGTTGTAGCAGATCGCTAGAGACTAGGAGAGTAAGCAATGGGTCAAAAAGTACATCCAAATGGTATTCGTCTAGGCATCGTTAAGCCTTGGAATGCTACATGGTTTGCTAACACCAAAGATTTCGCTGACAACCTAGACGGCGACTTCAAGGTACGTCAGTTCCTTACAAGTGAACTGAAAAAAGCGTCTCTATCACGTATCGTTATCGAGCGTCCTGCTAAGAGCATCCGTGTGACTATTCACACTGCTCGTCCAGGCGTTGTTATCGGTAAGAAAGGTGAAGACGTTGAGAAGCTACGCGCAGCTGTAGCTAAAATTGCAGGTGTACCAGCGCAAATTAACATCGCTGAAGTACGTAAGCCTGAACTAGATGCGCAACTTGTTGGTGACAGCATCGCGTCTCAGCTAGAGCGTCGTGTTATGTTCCGTCGTGCTATGAAGCGCGCAGTACAAAACGCAATGCGCCTAGGCGCTAAAGGTATCAAAGTGGAAGTAAGCGGTCGTCTAGGCGGCGCTGAAATCGCACGTTCAGAGTGGTACCGTGAAGGCCGTGTGCCTCTACACACTCTACGTGCTGACATTGATTACGCAACTTCTTCGGCTCACACTCAATACGGTGTGATCGGCATTAAAACTTGGATCTTCAAAGGTGAAATCCTAGGTGGTATGCCAGCAGCTAACGCTGTAGAGCCTAAAGGCGACAAGCCTAAGAAGCAGCGTAAAGGCCGTAAGTAAGGAGTCGACAGATGCTACAACCTAAACGTACTAAGTTCCGTAAGGTTCAGACTGGTCGTAACCGTGGTCTAGCTAAAGGTACTGATGTAAGCTTCGGCGAATTCGGTCTTAAAGCTGTTGGCCGTGGTCGTCTAACTGCTCGTCAAATCGAAGCGGCACGTCGTGCAATGACACGTCACGTTAAGCGTCAAGGTAAAATCTGGATCCGTGTGTTCCCAGACAAACCAATCACAGAAAAACCACTTGAAGTTCGTCAAGGTAAGGGTAAAGGTAACGTTGAGTACTGGGTAGCCCAAATCCAACCTGGCAAGGTTATGTACGAAATGGGTGGTGTACCTGAAGAATTGGCACGTGAAGCGTTCCGTCTTGCGGCACGTAAACTGCCTTTCAAAACTACATTTGTAACTAAGCAGGTGATGTGATGAAAGCACAAGATCTACGCGAGAAAAGCGTTGAAGAGCTTAACGCTGAGCTAATGAATTTGCTACGCGAACAGTTCAACTTGCGCATGCAAGCTGCGACTGGTCAACTACAGCAAACTCATACTCTGAAAGCTGTACGCCGTGATATCGCACGTGTGAAAACTGTTTTGACTGAGAAGGCAGGCGCATAATGAGCGAAGTAAAACGTACTCAACAAGGTCGTGTTGTTAGCGACAAGATGGACAAGTCTATCACTGTTGCTATCGAACGTTTCGTAAAACACCCAATCTACGGTAAATACGTAAAACGTACGACTAAAGTACACGCACATGACGAGAACAACGAGTGTGGCCTAGGCGACACAGTTGAAATCGCAGAGTGTCGTCCACTGTCTAAGACTAAGTCTTGGACTTTGGTAAAAGTTCTAGAAAAGGCGAAGATTTAATCTCGTTAATTCTATGAAACTAAAGCGGCTCCAAAATATTTTTGGAGCCGTTTATTTTTTGACTACCCAATCACAAAAAAGGGTGGTACAATTCGCGTCCCTTTTAAAGAGGCAGCCCGACCCGTGATGGGTCTAGTTATTAATATTTAGCGGAGCACTAACATGATCCAAATGCAAAGTATGCTGGACGCAGCTGATAACTCAGGCGCACGCAGCGTAATGTGTATTAAGGTTCTGGGTGGCTCTCACCGCCGTTATGCACATATCGGTGACGTCATCAAAGTTACTGTGAAGGAAGCAATCCCTCGCGGTAAAGTTAAAAAAGGTGATGTTCTGAAGGCGGTGGTAGTGCGCACCCGTAAAGGCGTACGTCGTCCTGACGGTTCTGTCATTCGCTTCGACCGAAATGCTTGCGTATTGCTAAACGACAATACTGAGCAACCAATCGGTACACGTATCTTTGGTCCTGTGACACGCGAACTTCGTGGCGATAAGTTCATGAAGATCGTTTCACTGGCTCCAGAAGTTCTGTAAGGAGCACGTAGAAATGGCAGCTAAAATCCGTCGTAATGACGAAGTAATCGTTCTTGCTGGTAAAGACAAAGGCAAGAAAGGTAAAGTAACTAAGGTTCTAGCAACTGGTAAAGTTATCGTTGAAGGTATCAACCTAGTTAAGAAACATCAGAAACCTGTTCCAGCTATGGGTATCCAAGGCGGTATCGTAGAGCAAGAAGCAGCTATCGACGTTTCTAACGTGGCTATCTTTAACGCAGCTACTGGTAAAGCTGACCGTATCGGTTTCCGTTTTGAAGACGGCAAAAAAGTTCGTTTCTTCAAGTCTAACGGCGAAACCGTTTCTAACTAATAGAAGTAATTTGGAGTTCTACTATGGCGAAACTGCATGATTACTACAAGTCGTCTGTAGTCGCTGAACTGACCAAACAGTTCGGTTACACAAGCGTCATGCAAGTCCCTAGAATCGAGAAAATCACCCTAAACATGGGTGTTGGTGAAGCAATCAACGATAAGAAACTGCTAGAAAATGCAGCGTCTGATATGGCAACGATCTCTGGTCAAAAGCCACTTATCACAAAAGCGCGCAAATCTGTTGCAGGTTTCAAAATCCGTGAAGGCTACCCTATCGGTTGTAAAGTAACCTTGCGTGGCGAACGTATGTGGGATTTTCTTGAGCGTTTAATTAACATCGCTCTTCCACGTGTACGTGACTTCCGTGGTGTTAGCGCTAAGTCTTTTGACGGTCGCGGTAACTACAGCATGGGCGTTCGCGAGCAAATCATCTTCCCGGAAATCGACTTTGATAAAGTTGATCGAGTACGCGGTCTAGACATCACTATTACGACGTCTGCTGGTACTGATGAGGAAGGCCGTGCTCTGCTGGCTGCCTTTAACTTCCCATTCCGTAAGTAAGGTGAAGGGTTACTGTTATGGCTAAAAATTCAATGAAAGCACGTGAAGCAAAACGTGCGAAGCTAGTAGCTAAGTTCGCTGAAAAGCGTGCAGCGCTAAAAGCTATCATCAGCGATGTAAACGCATCTGAAGAAGATCGTTGGAACGCGGTTCTTACACTGCAATCTCTTCCACGTGATTCAAGTGCATCACGTCAGCGCAACCGTTGCAACCAAACTGGTCGTCCACACGGTTACCTACGTAAGTTCGGTCTAAGCCGTATTAAGGTTCGTGAAGCTTGCATGAAAGGCGAGATTCCGGGTCTTCGTAAGGCTAGCTGGTAATTGCCACTTAATCATTTGGAGTAAATCATATGAGCATGCAAGATCCGATTTCGGATATGCTGACCCGTGTTCGTAACGGTCAGGCAGCAAACAAAGTTGCTGTAAAAATGCCTTCTTCAAAGCTTAAAGTTGCAATTGCTGCACTACTAAAAGCTGAAGGTTACATCGTTGACTTCGCTGTTGAAGGCGAAGCAAAACCTGAGCTAGAAGTTACACTTAAGTACTTCCAAGCTAAACCAGTAATCGAGCAACTTAAACGTGTTTCTCGTCCAGGTCTACGTGTTTACAAGAAGAAAGATGAACTTCCTTCTGTAATGGGTGGTCTTGGTATTGCTATCGTTTCTACTTCCAAGGGTCTTATGTCAGACCGCGCTGCACGTAAAGCAGGTCTTGGTGGTGAAATCATCGCTTACGTAGCTTAATAAGGAGTAGACTATGTCTCGTGTTGCAAAAGCACCTGTCGCTATTCCAGCTGGCGTAGAGGTGAAACTAAACGGCCAAGAAATCACTGTAAAAGGTGCGAAAGGCGAACTAACTCGCGTTCTTAACAACGCAGTTGTAATCGCTCAGGAAGAAAATAACCTGACTTTCGGTCCTAAAGAAGGTGTTGCTAACGCATGGGCTCAAGCAGGTACTGCTCGCGCTCTAGTTAACAACATGGTTGTTGGTGTTACTGAAGGCTTTACTAAGAAGCTAACTCTTAAAGGTGTAGGTTACCGTGCTGCTATCAAAGGCAACGCTGTAGGTCTAACACTAGGCTTCTCACACCCAGTTGAGCACGAGTTGCCAGCGGGTATTAAAGCTGAATGTCCAAGCCAAACTGAAATCGTGATCACTGGTGCTGACAAGCAACTAGTTGGTCAAGTTGCGGCTGACATTCGTTCTTACCGTGAGCCTGAGCCATACAAAGGCAAAGGTGTTCGTTACGCAGATGAAAATGTGCGTACTAAAGAAGCTAAGAAGAAGTAAGGTAACACTATGGATAAGAAAGCATCTCGCATCCGTCGTGCTACACGTGCACGTCGTAAGATTGCAGAACTGGGTGCGACTCGCCTAGTTGTACACCGTACTCCTCGTCACGTGTACGCACAGGTTATCGCGGCTAACGGCTCTGAGGTTATCGCAGCAGCTTCTACTGTAGAAAAAGCGATCCGTGAGCAAGTGAAATACACTGGTAACGTTGATGCAGCTAAAGCAGTGGGTAAAGCTATTGCTGAGCGCGCTCTAGAGAAGGGCGTAACTGCAGTTGCATTTGATCGTTCTGGTTTCCAATACCACGGTCGAGTAGCGGCGCTAGCAGAATCTGCTCGCGAAGCTGGTCTGAAATTCTAAGGTAGGGTTGGAAGATGGCTAAAGAACAACAAGTTCAAGCGAATGATTTGCAAGAAAAGCTAATCGCAGTTAACCGTGTTTCTAAAACGGTTAAAGGTGGTCGAATCATGAGCTTCACTGCACTAACAGTAGTTGGTGACGGTAACGGTCGTGTAGGTTTCGGTTACGGCAAAGCTCGTGAAGTACCTGCAGCGATTCAAAAAGCAATGGAAAAAGCGCGTCGTAACATGACTACGATCGCTCTAAACGAAGGCACTCTTCACCACCCAGTGAAAGGTCGCCATTCGGGCTCTAAAGTTTACATGCAGCCTGCTGCAGAAGGTACTGGTGTTATCGCAGGTGGTGCGATGCGTGCAGTACTAGAAGTTGCTGGTGTACACAACGTACTATCTAAAGCGTACGGTTCTACGAACCCTATCAACATCGTTCGTGCAACGATCGATGCACTAGGTAGCATGAAGTCACCAGAAATGGTTGCTGCTAAACGTGGTCTAACTGTTGAATCTATTTCGGAGTAAGAACACCATGGCAACTATTAAAGTAACTCAAACTAAAAGCTCAATTGGTCGTCTGCCAAAGCACAAAGCTACTTTGCGCGGTCTAGGTCTTCGTAAAATCAACCACACAGTAGAACTTGAAGATACTCCGTGTATTCGCGGTATGATCAACAAGGTTTACTACATGGTTAAAGTTGAGGAGTAATCAGAATGCGTTTGAATACTCTAGCACCGGCTGCTGGCGCGAAAACTTCTGCGAAGCGAGTAGGTCGTGGTATCGGTTCAGGCCTAGGTAAAACTGGTGGCCGTGGTCACAAAGGTCAAAAATCACGTTCTGGCGGCAGTGTTCGTCCAGGTTTCGAAGGCGGTCAGATGCCTCTGAAACAACGTCTACCAAAATTCGGTTTCACTTCTCGTAAGAGCCTAGTGTCTGCTGAAGTTCGTCTAGCTGAGCTAGCGAAAGTTTCTGGTGACGTAGTTGATCTAAACAGTCTTAAAGCTGCTAACATCATCACTAAGAACATCGAGTTTGTAAAAGTTGTTCTTTCTGGTGAAATCAACAAAGCAGTGACTGTTAAAGGTCTACGTGTGACTAAAGGCGCTAAAGCTGCAATCGAAGCTGCAGGCGGTAAAATCGAGGAATAATCTCGAGGAACGAGGTACAGATGGCTAAGAAACCAGGACAAGATTTTCGTAGTGCTCAGAGCGGCTTAAGTGAACTAAAGTCGCGCTTGTTATTCGTAATTGGTGCACTTTTAGTATTCCGAGCCGGCTCTTTTGTGCCGATTCCTGGTATTGACGCTGCTGTACTTGCCGATTTGTTCGAACAGCAAAAAGGTACCATCGTTGAAATGTTTAACATGTTCTCCGGTGGTGCTCTTGAGCGTGCATCTATATTAGCATTGGGCATCATGCCGTATATTTCGGCATCTATTGTTGTCCAATTGCTAACTGTAGTTCATCCAGCGTTAGCTGAACTCAAAAAAGAGGGTGAAGCAGGCCGTCGTAAGATAAGCCAATACACACGCTACGGCACGCTTGTACTTGCAACCTTCCAAGCTATAGGTATTGCAACTGGCCTACCAAACATGGTCGACAATCTGGTTGTTATCAACCAAACCATGTTTACGCTAATTGCTACCGTAAGTTTAGTAACCGGTACCATGTTCTTGATGTGGTTAGGTGAACAAATTACAGAGCGCGGAATTGGTAACGGTATTTCGATACTGATTTTTGCAGGTATTGTTGCTGGATTGCCTTCTGCAATCGGTCAAACAATCGAGCAAGCGCGTCAAGGTGAATTGCATGTACTTCTTCTGTTGCTAATCGCGGTATTAGCTTTTGCAGTAATTTACTTCGTTGTTTTCATGGAACGTGGTCAACGCCGAATCGTCGTTAACTATGCGAAACGTCAACAAGGTCGTAAAGTATTTGCTGCGCAAAGCTCGCATTTGCCTCTTAAAATTAACATGGCAGGTGTAATTCCAGCGATTTTTGCATCAAGTATTATCTTGTTCCCAGGAACATTGGCTCAGTGGTTTGGTCAAAACGGTGAGAGCAGCGCGTTCGGTTGGTTAACTGACGTGTCTTTGGCTCTTAGCCCAGGTCAACCGTTGTATGTAATGCTTTATGCAGCAGCAATTATCTTCTTCTGTTTCTTCTACACGGCGTTGGTTTTCAACCCGCGTGAAACAGCAGATAACTTGAAGAAGTCTGGTGCATTCGTACCCGGTATCCGCCCAGGTGAGCAGACAGCGAAATACATTGATAAAGTAATGACACGTTTAACCCTTGCTGGTGCACTGTACATTACCTTTATCTGTCTGATTCCCGAGTTCATGATGGTCGCGTGGAACGTACGTTTCTACTTCGGCGGTACATCGCTACTAATCGTAGTTGTTGTAATTATGGACTTTATGGCACAGGTACAGACTCATCTGATGTCTCAACAGTATGATTCTGTGTTGAAGAAAGCGAATCTGAAAGGCTACGGCCGTTAATCCGGCGGTAGACTCAGTTTCATTTACGGAGTTTAGCAATGAAAGTTCGTGCTTCCGTTAAAAAAATCTGCCGTAACTGTAAAGTAATCAAGCGTAACGGTGTCGTTCGCGTGATTTGCAGTGAGCCAAAGCACAAACAGCGCCAAGGCTAATTAGCAGAAATTTTTACTTGAAAATGAAGGTTGGGTCGAGTATATTCCTCGGCCTACCTTTTGCGTGCAAAAGAAGTAGTATTCCGCAGCGTATCCATAACGGGCTTTGCTGCGGCTAATTCTTTTATAGAAACACTTAGGAGTGAATAATGGCCCGTATAGCAGGCATTAACATTCCTGATCAGAAACATGCAGTAATCGCTCTAACAGCGATCTACGGCATCGGTAAAACTCGCTCTCAAGCTATCCTAGCTGAAGTGGGTATTGCTGAAAATGTTAAGATCAGTGAACTAACTGAAGAGCAGATCGATCAACTGCGTGATGGTGTAGCTAAGTACACTGTAGAAGGTGATCTACGTCGTGAAGTATCTATGAACATCAAGCGTCTTATGGACCTTGGCTGTTACCGTGGTCTTCGTCATCGTCGCAGTCTACCACTACGTGGACAGCGTACTAAAACCAACGCTCGCACCCGTAAGGGTCCGCGTAAGCCGATCAAGAAATAATCGGGAAGGTAGAGTACAATGGCTAAACAACCAACTCGCGCTCGTAAGCGCGTACGCAAGCAAGTTGCAGATGGCGTTGCGCACATCCATGCTTCTTTCAATAACACAATCGTAACCATTACTGACCGTCAAGGTAACGCTCTTGCATGGGCTACTGCAGGTGGTTCTGGTTTCCGTGGTTCTCGTAAGTCTACTCCGTTCGCTGCACAGGTTGCTGCTGAGCGTTGTGCTGAAATGGCTAAAGAATACGGCCTAAAGAACTTGGAAGTTATGGTTAAGGGTCCTGGTCCAGGTCGCGAATCTACTGTTCGTGCACTAAACGCCGCTGGTTTCCGCATCACAAACATCGTTGATGCTACACCAATCCCTCATAACGGTTGTCGTCCACCTAAGAAACGTCGCGTATAACGTTTCTAGGACAATTGGAGAAGAATCATGGCAAGATATTTGGGTCCTAAGCTGAAGCTTAGCCGTCGTGAAGGCACTGACTTATTCCTTAAGTCTGGTGTTCGCGCGATCGATACCAAGTGTAAAATTGATAACGCACCAGGTGTACACGGCGCTCGTCGCGGTCGTCTATCTGAGTATGGCGTTCAGCTTCGTGAGAAGCAAAAAGTACGTCGTATGTACGGCGTTCTAGAAAAACAATTCCGTAACTACTACAAAGAAGCTGCTCGCCTAAAAGGCAACACTGGTGAAAACCTACTTCAGCTTCTTGAAGGTCGTCTTGATAACGTAGTTTACCGCATGGGCTTTGGCGCAACTCGCGCAGAAGCACGTCAGCTAGTTAGCCACAAAGCTATCCTAGTAAACGGTAAAGTTGTAAACGTTCCTTCTTTCAAAGTAGCGGCTAATGACGTTGTTTCTATTCGCGAGAAAGCTAAACAGCAAGCTCGTATCAAAGCAGCTCTAGAAGTTGCTGAACAACGTGAAAAACCAACTTGGATTGAAGTAGATGGTGGCAAGATGGAAGGTACATTCAAGCGTATGCCTGAACGTTCTGATCTATCAGCTGACATCAACGAACAATTGATCGTCGAGCTTTACTCTAAGTAAGGTTTAAACTAAAGAGAGGACACAATGCAGGGTTCTGTAACAGAATTTCTTAAGCCACGTCTAGTTGACATCGAACAAATCAGCTCGACTCACGCAAAAGTAACTCTTGAGCCATTAGAGCGTGGCTTTGGTCATACTCTGGGTAATGCACTTCGCCGCATCCTTCTATCTTCTATGCCAGGTTGTGCTGTAACAGAAGTAGAAATTGAAGGCGTACTTCATGAGTACAGCACGAAAGAAGGCGTTCAAGAAGATATTCTTGAAATTCTTCTAAACCTTAAAGGTTTGGCTGTGCGCGTTGCCGAAGGCAAAGATGAAGTGTTCATTACTTTGAACAAATCAGGCTCGGGCCCTGTGGTTGCAGGTGACATCACCCATGATGGTGATGTAGAGATCGCTAACCCTGAACACGTAATTTGTCACCTGACGGATGACAACGCTGAGATCGCAATGCGTATCAAAGTTGAACGTGGTCGTGGTTATGTTCCAGCTTCTGCGCGTATCCATAACGAAGAAGACGAGCGTCCTATCGGTCGCCTACTAGTAGATGCTACTTACAGCCCAGTAGACAAAATTGCCTACGCTGTAGAAGCAGCTCGTGTAGAACAGCGTACTGATCTAGACAAGCTTGTTATCGATATGGAAACAAACGGTACTCTAGAACCTGAGGAAGCAATCCGTCGTGCAGCTACAATCCTAGCTGAACAATTGGATGCATTCGTAGATCTTCGTGATGTACGAGTTCCTGAGGAGAAGGAAGAGAAGCCAGAATTCGATCCGATCCTACTGCGTCCTGTAGACGATCTTGAACTAACAGTTCGCTCTGCTAACTGTTTGAAAGCAGAAGCGATTCACTACATCGGTGATCTAGTACAACGTACTGAGGTTGAGCTACTTAAAACGCCTAACCTTGGTAAAAAATCTCTTACTGAGATTAAAGACGTACTTGCGTCACGTGGTCTGTCTCTGGGCATGCGCCTAGAAAACTGGCCACCTGCATCAATCGCTGAAGATTAATCGATACTAGTTAGAAGGATTAGGTCATGCGCCATCGTAAGAGTGGTCGTCAACTCAACCGCAACAGCTCACATCGCAAAGCGATGTTCAGCAACATGGCTAGCTCTCTAGTACGTCATGAAGTTATCAAGACTACTTTGCCAAAAGCAAAAGAGCTACGTCGCGTAGTTGAGCCTTTGATTACACTAGCTAAGACTGACAGTGTTGCTAACCGTCGTCTAGCATTTGCACGTACTCGTGACAACGAAGTAGTTGCAAAACTATTTAACGAACTAGGTCCACGTTTTGCTGCTCGTCAGGGCGGTTACACTCGTATCCTAAAAGCTGGCTTCCGTGCTGGTGATAAAGCTCCAATGGCTTACATTGAGCTTGTAGATCGCCCAGCTGCTGAAGAAGCTGCTGAGTAATCAGTTCGTAAGAACGAGAAAGCCGAGCATTAGCTCGGCTTTTTTGTATCTGTAATTCAGTAAACCTTTATATCCAGCCTGCATTTATTTCAACCCATGCAGACTGGCAATTTAAAAAGTGACTATCACTTGCGCTTATTTACTAGTATTCCACAACCCGCCCAACGAACTTAGAAGCCCTTCGCTAGCGCCTTGCTTGTTCAAGTAATCCAAGATTACTGGAGCAAACTGACTGATCATAGATGGGTCTAAACCTAACGTATCGAATGCACTTTTTACTGCACTGATATTCTCAAT
>NZ_WXWS01000081.1:11990-13994 GCF_009904715.1 Vibrio sp. V42_P2S4T144
TTGTGCTCCTTGCAAGTTTGAAAGTCCAGGAATCAAAGACTGTAACTCACTACTATTTTCTTGCGAAAGCTGGCTTTGAGCCAAAGCGAGTAGTGCACCACTGCCTCCGGCTGCTTGCTCAGTGGATACTGGTAATTGGCTAGTTAGCATGTCTGTTAATGGAGACGACTCGGTGTTCAAGCTGCTGCCGACCATGTCCATCAGGCCACTTTCTTTACTTTTTTGAGTGACTGAATCTAAGAATGCGTGCGCACTACCAATGTTGATTGATAGGAGTGCTAGAGTTAGGAGTGTTTTACGCATAGTACCTCCAAAGGTTGAGCGTTTTTTAAAAGTGATTTTATTTTTAAAGGCTATCAGAGTGAAAGGTTCAGAGGTGAGAAAGTCTATTCAGTTTAGACAAAAAAACGGCGCTAGTGCGCCGTTTTATTTAATCATAATTGAAAATGGTTTCAATTAGATAATATCTAATAGTTCTACTTCGAAAACTAAAGCTGCAAATGGAGGGATAGCCGCACCAGCGCCACGCTCACCGTACGCAAGATCTTGTGGTACGTATAGCTTCCACTTAGAGCCAACAGGCATTAGTTGTAGTGCCTCTACCCAACCTTTGATTACACCTGTAACAGGGAATTCAGCAGGTTGACCGCGAGATACAGAGCTATCGAATACAGTACCGTCAGTTAGCTCACCGTGGTAGTGAACGCGAACTGAGCTTTCTGCTGTAGGAACTGCACCAGTACCTTCAGAAATGATTTCGTACTGAAGACCAGAGTCTAGAACGTTAACTTCAGGTCGTAGAGCGTTGTCTTTTAGGAACGCTTCGCCTTCTGCTGCCGCAATTTTTGCTGCTTCTTGGCGAGCTGTTTCTGCACGAGTGTGAAGTTCTTGTAGTGCTTTGTTGATTTCATCAATTTCGATTGATGGCATGTCACCAGTTAGTGCTGTTGCAATACCTGCTGCGATAGCATCAACGCTAAGACCTTCAAGACCAGAGCCTGCAAGTTGCTGACCCATTTGCAGACCAATGCCGTAGCTTGCTTTTTGTTCTGCAGTTTCAAATTTAATTTCAGACATGAATGTCGCTCTTATTAGGAGTGATAAAGGTAACAGGATATCAGTTTCGAGCTTAGGTTTAAATGATTGCGACTGAATGCTTAATTGAGGCGGCCAGGTTGTGACTTATCTCTTACTCCAAGTGAAATTTCTGCTAATTTAATCCCAATTCCATTTTAGTTTGGTGAAAAACATATACTCTCCGCGTCGGTATTTTTATACTGACCGTAGAAGTATTAAGGGACTCATTACAATGAATCGTCGCAGAAAGAAAAAGCAGCAAGTCGACTATGTCGAATTGGTTAAACAAAAATTCGCTGCTATCGACTGGAAGCAGCCGTTCAACAAAGAGCAATGGTTGGAGCGTATACAGCCTGTTAAGCAGTTTTGGTTGCGTCTGCCTAAATTTCATCAGCGTGCTTTGATGGTCTTAGTGCCATTGATTCTGGTACTCCTTGTTATTCCTTTGCCAAATAAAACAGATCAACCAGTTGAGCAGACTGAGGTCGATCATCAACGCGTAGCGATTGAGCTGAACGCGCAGAGTTTAAGCCAGCAGAGAACCTCTCAGAACTCTGGACCGAAATCTGAAGATTGGAAAGAGTACACGGTTAAAAATGGTGATACATTAGCGCAGGTTTTCAGAAGTAATCAGCTCTCTATGGCGGATCTTAGCGCTCTGGTCAAAATAGAAGGCAGTGATAAGCCGCTAAGCCAAATAAAGCAGGGACAGTTGATTCGCTTTAAGCTTAGTGACGAAGGCGAGTTAGATATGCTACAGCTGGAAAAAAGCGGGCGGTCCGTTATGTTTTTCCGTTTGTCGGATGGGACCTTTGGGCGTAACAAGTAAACGCTTCAAATGAAAAGACGCGAATATATCGCGTCTTTTTAGTTAGTTTTTTAATTCGATTAGTTTTCATAGTAACCAATCGAATTGAAACTTATAGC